>JAUZEX010000875.1 GCA_030838815.1 Actinomycetota bacterium | reverse complement strand
TGGCAGCGCCACGCGCACGACGTGCGGGGCCAAGCAATCGCCGACAGTGGCCACTTTCTTCCGGAGGAAGCACCTGAAGGTGTCGCACGTGAGCTGCGAGCCTTCTTCGGCTGACCTGCGTCGTTGCCGAGAACTGAAAGGCATGACCGCTCCGGGTCGTATCTGGATACCGAGTCGTTAGGCCCGGAGCCCCCGACGGTGCGATACCGAGCGGTTCGAGGTGCCGCGTCAGCCCGCCGCACCCGAGAGAGAGCGGCACTTTCAACAGCGCCCGCCCGAGGCGCCGTCGATCCCCTCCGCCGACGAGACGACCTCGAGATCCTTCACGAGGAGGATGTCGTGTTCGACGATCTCGCGGGGGACCCCAGCGTCATCGGGGTACATGTAGCGAGAGTTAGTTCGCAGGCCGGTGTCGGCGTAGCCCAATCGTGCGTAGAGCTTCGCCGCCCGCGGGTTGTCGTCGGCCACGCCAACTCCGATCCGGTGAAGTCCCCGGGCGTCGGCCTCTTTCTCGGCGGACTCGATGAGTGCGGTCCCGACGCCGCCACCGCGCCGTGCTGGGTGCACCTGGAGGTTCGTGATCACGGGACAGTCCGGATATGCCTCGAGGGCTTCTCGCTCTGCCCAGCCACCCCACCGGATGACGCACACACCCACCGGAACCGAGTCGTCCCAGGCGATCAGGTACGTCCATAGCCCAACCTGCTGTTGGGCGAAATGCTCAGCATGCACCTGGCTGGGCCGCGTCGGCATGTGCCGCTCCAAGGCCTCGATGTCGCTGGCAGCGCACTCACGAATCCACATGTGCCTCACCTGGCGGCAATGCTAGATCTCGTCGGATCCTCCGATCCCGACCCGAGAAGTACCGGCACTCCAAAAGGTGGGCAGGCACTTCAAGAGCCAGCCCGCCAGATGCCCTCGACGCTACGAGCGGACCCGCCGCGTCACGGGGACACTCTCCATCAGGCACATCCCGCAGTGGCGAATCGCACGAGGTCGTCGATCTCGTCCACCTCCCGACGTCGCGGCAGCCGGGGCAGATCGGAGTGACTAAGGCTTCGACCGAGCGACGGATCTGGGTAGCGGTGAGGGGTGCGGACGGCGCGATTCTGCCCGTTCCGTGCATCGACGTGAGCTTCGTTAGTGACAGCAGGGCAGCTGGGCCGCACACTCCGAACAGCCGCCGGTTCGCCCTTCGGCGCGTATTCGGGCCGCAGATTTCCCTTTTGTTGGAGGTGAAGTGGACAAGGTCGTCACCGTTTCGGAAGGATCGCCCAGTTGCCGGCAGGGCGCTGTCGGCTGGATGGTTCTGGTGGCGACGGTGATGGTCCTGGCCATCACCGCTGTGGCGTGCGGCGGGGGCGGGTCGGACACCGTCGAGCGGGTCGCGACCGGTGGGACCGGGGGGTTGCCGTTGTCTGCTCCGCCGGCGGCCGCGGCTGGTGGAGGGGCCACGATGACCGAGGTGCCGGCGACGTCAAGCACGACCGGGGTCGCATCATCGTCAACGACGACCGGGGTCGCATCGACGTCCTCAACGGTCAGAGCCCGGCCGGCGGGGACCACGACGACGCTGCTTCCGACGACCACTACTGCCCCGGCCGTGACCACCACGACCGGACCAGGGTCCGAGCAGGGGCCGGCCCTACCGGTGCTCAAGACGCTCGGGAACTACAAGTCCGTCGACCATCCCGGCGACCTGCATTACCTGCCGCTCTTCATCGGCGCTCAGGACGACGACGGGTGGATCCGCCAGTTCGTCGTCGACTGGGGCGACGGAGGGCCACTGACCACCTACGACTACAACCCGTTCCCCTGCAAAGCGATGCCGCCATCCGGCTGGCCAGCCGGGAACTACGTGTCCCTGCCTTCGGACACCACCCACCCGCTGGTCGCCATCGACGGCACCCCGGCCCCGTCAACTGAGCACTACTACCCGGACCCCGGCAGCTACATCGTGACCGTCACGGTCCGGTCCACCGCCTGCGACGGTTCCGATCCGCAGGAAGGCAGCGGAACGACCACCTGGTCGTTCAACTGAGCACCGGCCAAGCGGCCGAGGCCAGACGCGGGCTCGTCCGAGATCGCACTTCCTCAACGGCCCCACGCCGCCACAGGAGGGCGCATCATGGTGAGGTGGTGCGACGAATCCGCCAGCTTGTCGGCGAGGCCCCGACGGATGCCCTCCGGATCCTCACCTTTTCGGCGGGGGCGCTTGCCGTTGCCCTTGGCGGCCTGGCGGACCACTTCGGGTTCGTTTGGCTCTGGCCCGTCGCCCTCGCCGCGGTCGTGCCGGCCGTCGTGGCCGGGACGGCGTGGACGGTGCGGAACTATCGGGCGCCGGACCGGTTGGCGATTGAGTGGAGCTGGGACAACCGGCTCTGGTTCATCGGCTTCGCCTTCCTCTGCGCGTTCACTGTGGGAGGCCTCCGGGCGATGGTGACCGACGGTGCCCAGGGGATCCTCCTTGGCGGCTCTTCCTTTTTCGTCGGCGTGGCGATCCTCGTGCTGGTGATCCGCCACTTCCGGAAGCCCACCCGGCCGCCCGATCCGATCGTGCGGGACCGCTACCCATGGGACGACGAGTCACCCCCTGAAGGCTGGCGTCAACTCCGATCGCGGGGTGATGGCCGACCGTCCTGGATCGACACCTATACGTGCACGAGGCGCCTTTGCAGCATGCCGCTGCCCACCCAAGTCAGGAGGGTTGCGGCCGCGGCGCTCGTCAGTACCAGCCGGGTGTCCGCCAGAGGGCTACAGAGCGCCAGCGTTTGTTTCCCCTGGCCCTTCGTGTCGTAGCACGGCCCGGGTTCCGGTCTGGCGAACGTCGCCACTGCCACGAGGACGACGAGCCCGGCGCACAGAGCGACCACCGCTCGCATCACCACCATCACGATGGTCCTCTGGCCGTTCGTCATCGACAACCAACGATCGCAAGTTGCACGGGTGCGCTAACCCGATGCCTTGGTAAGCGAGCGCCTCGCCCGTCGCAGCGCCAGGGCGGGCAAAAGGCCGACCGCACCGTTGGCTGCCCCCAGAGCAGCGGCCGCCGGTGCGGCAGCCGGTTCCATGACGGCGACGACGATCGACCAACCGACAGCCACAACGATAACCGCCCACCAGCGGCACCAAAGGCCGATCACGAAGCCGGCGAAGATCGCGGTGGGAATCACTCCGCCAGTGTCCCAGACCGGCACCGGACCGACGAGGGACTGAACCGCCCAGAACGGCACTATGTCAGCGGCTCGTCTACCGGGGACCGGAGAGGCTTCGCCGGGGTGGCGGAGGTGCCGTCGCTCCTCAGTTCCGCGGTCGAGAAGGTCGTCGAGGCCATCGCTCCGGCCCTGCGCAAGCGGGGCCTGTCCCGCTGACGTTGCGACCGGCGCTCAGAGCCAGTGGGGGGCGCCGAAGCCGTAGACGGCGCCGTCGGCGGCCACCTCCCAGTAGCCGTCTCCAGCCGGGTTGGCCACGATCGCCACCGCCGGACCGTGACCCACACCGCCGGCGGACCCCTTGAACTGGGCGTCGCCGAAGCTGAACACGCCGAAGTTGTCGGTCATGACCCAGTACCCGCGGCCGCTGGGCGTCACCGCGATGTCGACCGCCTCCCAGGTGCCGTCGTTGACCGGTGTGCCCCCGACGAAGAGCGAGTCGGGAGCGACCTCGACCTTGCCGTCGCGCTGCAGCAGCCAGTGCCCCACACCGCTCGGGGCGGCGACAACGGCGACGACCGGCTGGGGACGTTCCGGCACCTCATGCCCCGGAACGGCAGCGGTCGAGAAGTCGTAGATGTTGCCCCGCCCGTCGGTCATCAGGTACCCCTGCGCCCCCTCGCTCGTATGAGTGGCGCTGAAAGCGACGATCGGCGAGGCGATCACGGTGTTGGCCATCGACCCCCGGGGGGTGGCGTCGCCGAAGGGGAAGACCTCGCCACGGGCGGTGGCGATCCAGTAGCCGGCGCCGGACGGGGTCGTGGCGATCCCGACGGCTTCGTTGTGGAAGCGGGAGGCGGCATCGTCGTGGATGCGGCCGGCGGCGTCGCCGAGCGGCTGCGCCGACCCGAGGGCGGTGACGGAGCCTTCCCGGCGCAGGAGCCAACCTCCGGTGCCGTCGGACTTCGGGGCGAAGTCGACCGGGGCGTGCGGATCGGCGGCGGGGGCCGTCGTCGTCGTGGTCGTCGGCCCCGCGGTGGTAGTCGTGGTCGCCCTGTGGGTGGTGGCTGTCGTCGACGACGTGGGCGCCTGGACGCGGTGCATGGTCGCCGTCTTCGCCGTGCTGCCCGGCGCGCTCCGGCCGGTGCTCGACGTCGTCGCCGCCTCCGTAGACGAGGTCGTCTCGTCGACGGACGGCGGAGCTTCGTAGTCGCCGGCCGACGGCCGGTGGCCGGCTGTCACCTCGACCTTGGGGCTCCCGTCGCCCCGGTACACCACGACCCCGGCGGTGACGGTCACCACGACCGCCAACGCCACCCCGGCCCGCCGGCGCCACCGACGGCCCGCCGGCGACGCCTCGTTCGCTGCTCGCACCCCCCAAGAGTGAAGAACCGGCCGATCCCATACCAGCGACGACCAGCCAGATTGGCCGGGACGCTCCGCCCGAATGGGCAGGAATCTTCACGCCCCCCCGGACGCGCACGCCAGAAGCACAACACCACCGGCCGTCGTGCAGTCACCGCCGCCCATCGACCTCGAGCGCTCGGTCGGCCTCGGGCCTGACAGAACGAGCGTGGCGCCGTTGCATCTCACCATGATCACTCAACTGGAACCCCCGGCGAAGCGCCCGCAAGCGGCACCTATGCGGTCTCCAGCCGCGCCTCTGGAAACTCAGCCTCGGCGCCGCCGCCAAACTCGACCAAGTACACCCAGCCGATCCCAGGCTCGTCAGTGAACGCACAGACGGTACCGATCCGCTCGGGGTCCCGCCGGGGTTCGTCTAGTACCCGGACCTCGTCACCCCAAGTGAACCGTGGAAATGGATATTTCGGAACGTCCCCTCTCGTCACTGCCTAAGTGTGCCTCGTCGTGCCGCTCGGAAACCAGGGGACCGGTAGCCGAAGTCGCCCAGCTCGAGCCGCCCGGCAACGGCACTTCCAGGGGCTTGGCGTCAGCCGCCAAGGACGCTGCGCGCTACGGCCGGTTCGAGCCGCCGAATAACGACCTTCCCGGACGTGGAGACGGGCCCCGTTGCCGCTCGGACCAGCACTGCCACAGATAGCGCCAGGACGCCGACGACGAACACCGCGAAGGCAGCCTGGCCCCATTGCCAGGGCGACGCAAGGTGTGCCACGCGGCCTCGCCAGCTAGCCATCCCCATGAGTTCGCTCGGGCAGTCGGTGATCCCTTCTCGGCGTATCACCGTCGTTTGGCCAAGCGACTCGAGCGCATCTGTAACTCGGGTATCGCGACCCGATCGCGCATGGCACTTCAGTGTGTGCATTAGGTGGCACCATAACGAGGTGGACGGCCAGGAAATCCTGCGTGCGCTCGCCGTTGAGCATCAGAGAGACATCGAAGGCGTAGGGCCGCAGTACAGGCAGACACTGATCCTCGCGTCGCGGCGCCTCGTCCCACGGATCCTCCGGCGCTTCCGACCCAAGAAGTAACGCACTTTCTTCGCTCCTGGAGGAGTGGGTTTCGGTTGATCGCAGGGGCTACTGGCCAGCGCTCGACGTGGCCAGCGGTGGGCGGGCGGGGGCCGGCCCGGCGGAGCTGCCACCTACAGCGCCAGCGTGCTGTGCGACACGGTCCACAGCAGCCCGGCGGCCTCGGCGTCGAGGGCGTAGGGCGCGACGCCGGTGCCGGTGCCGGGCTGGTTGGGCGCCGCCTCGTTGCAGTCCTCGAAGTAGCGGCCGGCGACGCCGTCGAGCAACGGCGAGCCGGCGAGCAGGGCCGACGTCGCCGCACCCTGCACCGGGGTCTTCTGCTGGACGACGCCCACCCGGCCCCGGGCCTCTTCCAGGTCCTGCTCGCTGACATGGCGCTGGAGGTTGGTCCGGATCGATCCGGGCATGAGGGCGTTGGCGGTGATGCCGTCGTCCGCCCACCGCCGGCTGGCCTCGACGGCGAAGAGGATGTTGGCGGTCTTCGACTGTCCGTACGCCGTCCAGGGATCGTAGGGCCGGCGCCGGAAGTGGATGTCCTCGAAGACGACCGGCGAGAGCAGGTGGCCGGCCGAGCTCACGGAGACAATCCGCGCTCCCTCGGCGGCGAGCGCCCGGCGCAACCCGACGGCGAGGGCGAAGTGGCCGAGATGATTGGTGGCGAACTGCAGCTCCCAGCCCTCCGGGGTGTGCGTTTCCGGCGTCGCCATCACGCCGGCGTTGTTGACGAGGATATGGAGCGGCCCGTCCCAGGCGGCGACGAACTCGGCGACGGAGGCCCGATCGGTGAGATCCAGCGGCGCCACGAGCACCTGCTTGTTCCCGGTCGAACCGATGACGTCGTCGGCGGCGCGCTCGCCCGCGTCGAGGCTGCGGACGGCCAGGGTCACGGCTGCGCCGGCGCCGGCGAGCGCCCGGGCGGTCTCGATACCGATCCCGGACGATCCGCCGGTGACGACAGCACGCCGGCCGGTGAGGTCGACGCCGGCGAGGACATCTGCGGCGGCGGACTGGGCGGTGAAGGGCGTGACGACGCGAGTGACCGAATTCATGGTTTCTCCTGCGTGCTCGGTGAGACGAAGCGGGAACCGGAGCGATCGTCCGGTACGATCAGAACCGGAGGAGCCTCCGGTTACGGGGGACTCTAACCGGAGGGCCCTCCGGTTAGTCAAGTCGGGGGACGCGCCACGAGGAGAGAAGGAGACGTGTCACCCACCAAGACATCCGGGTCCACTGGGACGCGTCCCCTGCGCGCCGATGCCCAGCGCAACCGCCAACGGCTGCTGGAGGTGGCGGTGCGCGCCTTCACCGAGGACGGGCCCGACGTGCCGCTCGACGCCATCGCCAAGGAAGCCGGGGTTGGCATCGGGACGCTTTACCGGCACTTCCCGACCCGCGAGGCGCTGGTCGAAGCCGCCTACCGCAACGAGCTCGCCTGCCTGTGCGACGCTGTCCAGGAGCTCCTGCAGGCCAGCCGCCCGACGAGGCAACGCGGGCGTGGATGGACTGCGTCATCGACTACCTGGCGACCAAACGCGGCATGGCCGACTCGCTCCGAGCCGTCATCGCCTCCGGCGGGAACCCCTTCGCCGAGAGCCGCGACCGCCTGAGGCTGGCGGTCGCGACGCTGCTCGAGGCCGGCGCCGCAGCCGGGACCCTCCGGTCGGACCTCGATCCGGACGACGTGCTGGTGAGCCTGAGCGGGACGTCGCTCGCCGCCGGCGAGCCGGCCCAACGGGTCCAGGCCGGCCGGCTCCTCGATCTCCTGATGGACGGCCTCCGCGACCAGCGTCCGCGCAAGCGCAAGCCCTGACCCTTGACACGACACGCCCAGGTGAGCCTGGTCGATCCGTCCCGAGCAGCAAACGGCACTTTCGCGCTACGCGCCGCCGACGATCCTCAACGGCAGAACCTTGGCTGACGGCCGGCGGCGGAGCCAGCCTCGGAAGGTGTCCGACCACCTTCTCGGCGGAGCCGTCGTCCCGCCGAGAGAGCCTGCCGCGTCGGCGAGGCTGTCAGCGAGGGCTCCGATCAAGCGGGCCGCGTCTTGGACCGGCATGCGGAATGTTCCGGTGCATGACGAGCCTTGCCAGAGGGAGAGCACAACGAGACCTTCTTCGTGGTGCCATCGGACCCGCATGCGACGGCCTTGTCCAATACCTCGCCCTCGACGCTCACCCGAAGGCTCGAGCCATCGTAGAAATCTTCCCGCTGGCGATGCTCTCCGGTGGGCTGAAGTCGAGGACCTTCGACGGAGATCAGGTCCGGGCGACCATCCACGGCCAGGCTGTACTACTCCATGCCATCGTCGTCTCGCACCCGACCGAGGACGGTCCCGGTGCCTTCGGTTGTCGACCGTCACGTAATTCCCCAGGGTGTCCGTCACGGAATTCCCCACCTGGGTCTCGTGGTGTGCAGGTTACCTGGTCATGATTCTGGCCAGCCAGGGTCCTTGGTCAGGGCGGGTCGGCGGCCGGGTCGTTTGGTCGGCCGATGGCTTTTGCCGTCCATGAAGATGTGGTGGGCCGCGTCTACGACGCGGTCGAGAATCCCTTCTGCGACAACGGGGTTAGGGAAAGCCCATACCAGTCAGCGGGTTGACGGTTCGACGTGAAGATCAGCGAGGAGCGGCGCCGTTCGCAGACGAGCTCGTAGAAGTCGTCGGCTTGAGCGGCGGTGAACGGCCTGAGCC
>JAUZEX010000790.1 GCA_030838815.1 Actinomycetota bacterium | reverse complement strand
TGCTCATCCACGACGTCGACGACGTCGAGATGACGCTCCTGCTCCTCGTCCTCGGCCTCGTGTCCGGCCAATTGGCCTGGCAGACCCGGGTGGCGGCCCGCCAGCGGGACGGAGGGCGGGGTGGGCTCGACCAGATCCGGCGCCTGGCCGACCGTGTGGCCCACGGCAACGAGTCGGCCGACGTGATCGCCGCCGCCCGCGACGAGCTCTCCACCTTGTTCGACCTGGTCGACTGCCGCTTCGAAGCCGCTCCGTTCCAGGATCGCCTCGACCTGCCCTGCCTCGAACGCAACGGCGTCGTCGCCCGCCGGCGGTACCGCATGCAACCCGGGCGGGAGCTCGAGCTCGAACTCCCGGTGGAGGGCATCGCCCTCCCCGTGCTGTCCCGGGGCCAGATCGTCGGCCGGTTCCTCCTCGACTTCGGCCCCGGGGCCGGCGCCACGCTCGAGCAGCGGGTGGTGGCCATCGCTCTCGCCGACCAGGTCGGCGCCTCCCTGGCCGTGTACCCCCCGCCGCTCTCCATTCGCTGACCCCCACCAGCAAAGGAGACTCCCCCGATGGCGGACGTCGTCTATCTGCTCGTCTTCATTTCCTTCTTCGCCCTCGCCGCCCTGTTCGTCCGGGCCTGCGAGGCGATCATCGGCCCCGACGAGCAGGCCGTACCCGAACCCCGCCGCGAACCCCAACCGGAGTCGCTGGCGGCATGAACGCCACCGACAACATCATCGGCCTCGTGCTGGCGGTGCTGATCGCCGGCTACCTCGTCTACGCCCTCGTCTTCCCGGAGAGGCTCTGATCCCATGACGCTTGCCGGCTGGATGCAGCTCGCCGCCCTCGTCGCCGCCGTCGCCCTTTCCACCCGGCTGCTCGGCCCCTATCTGGCCAAGGTCTACGGCGACGAGCGCCGGGCGCCCGGAGACCGGATCTTCGTCCCTGTCGAACGCGCCATCTACCGGGCCTGCCGTGTCGACCCCGACCGGGAGCAGCGCTGGACCGTCTACGCCTATTCGCTCCTCGCCTTTTCGGCGGTGTCGGGCCTCGTCCTCTACGCCCAACTCCGCCTGCAGGGCCATCTGCCGCTCAACCCCGACGGGATGAAGGCCGTGCCGGCAGGGCTGTCGTTCAACACGGCGGTCAGTTTCCTGACCAACACCAACTGGCAGAACTACTCCGGCGAGTCGACGATGTCGCACCTCACCCAGATGGCGGGCCTGGCCGTGCACAACTTTGTCTCGGCCGCCTGCGGAGCGGCGGTGGCGGTGGCCCTCATCCGGGGGCTCGTCCGGCGCCGGTCGAACACCATCGGGAACTTCTGGGTCGACCTGACCCGCACGACCACCCGGGTGCTGCTCCCCCTCGCTTTCGCCGGGGCCATGGTGCTGGTCAGCCAGGGAGTGGTGCAGAACTTCCACGCCGCCCGGACGGTCCACACCGTGGAAGGCGCCAGCCAGTCGATTCCCGGCGGGCCCGTCGCCAGCCAGGAATCGATCAAGAACCTCGGGGAGAACGGCGGCGGGCCGTACAACGCCAACGCCGCCCACCCGTTCGAGAACCCCAACCCCATCACGGATCTGCTGATCATGTGGCTGATCCTCGCCATCCCGTTCGCCCTGACCTTCGCCTACGGAAGAATGGTGAAGGACCAGAAGCAAGGGTGGGTCGTCTTCGCCGCCATGTTCGCCCTCTGGCTCACCGGCGCGCTGATCGCCATGCCGCTCGAAGCCAGGGGCAACCCCAAACTCGCCGCGCTCGGCGCCAGCCAACAGACGACGGCCCTGCAGTCGGGCGGCAACATGGAAGGCAAGGAGGTCCGGTTCGGGGCGGTCGGCTGCGGCCTGTTCGCTGACACCACCACCGGGACGTCGACCGGCTCGATCAACTGCGCCCACGACAGCATGGTGCCGCTGGCCGGGGGCGTGCCGCTGGTCAACATGATGCTGGGTGAGATCAGCCCCGGCGGGACCGGCTCCGGCCTCTACGGCATGCTGATCTTCGCCCTCACCAGTGTGTTCATCGCCGGTCTCATGGTGGGCCGCACGCCGGAGTACCTCGGCAAGAAGATCCAGGCCATCGAGATGAAACTCGTCGTCCTGTACCTGCTGGTCGTCCCGATCGCCATCCTCAGCTTCGCCGGTGCGTCGGTCCTGCTCAAGACCGCGCTGTCGGCGCTGGGCAACAGCGGGCCCCACGGGCTGAGCGAGATGATCTACGCCTTCACCTCGGTCAGCAACAACAACGGGTCCGCCTTCGCCGGCCTGTCGGGCAACACCCAGTGGTTCAACACGACGTTCGGTCTGTGCATGCTGATCGGCCGATTCCTGCTCATGGTGCCGGTGCTGGCCATCGCCGGCTCCCTGGCCCGCAAGCAGCCCGTCCCCCCGTCAGCCGGCACGTTCCCCACCGGCACCCCCCTCTTCGCCGCGCTGCTGACGGCGGTGGTGGTGATCGTGGTCGGGCTGACGTACTTCCCCGTCGTGGCGCTCGGCCCCATCGTCGAGCACCTCGCCGGCAAGTTCTAGGAGCCTCCCCGTGACGATGACATCCGACGCCCAAGGCAGCGCCACCTCCGTCCCGCCCGCCCCGGCGTCGGCGTC
>JAUZEX010000771.1 GCA_030838815.1 Actinomycetota bacterium | reverse complement strand
TTGGCATCCCGGAAGACGATCCGGCCGCGATCGTCATAGATCGCGTCGCGCATTCTGGCCCTGACGTGGACAACGACCCGGTCGGCCACGTCACCGGAGCGGTTCACCAGCCCGATGTACTCCACATGCAGCATCCCCCGCCGCTCGACCAGGTTCCGGTGACGGCGGCGGCGAAGCTCGGCCAGGCGCCGGTCCCACTCAACGAAGAGTTCATGACCGAGGACGGCGGCGAGACGGCGATGATCATCGGCGTTCCAGGCCGCCACGATCTCGTCATACAACTGACGCCCCGCCGCCTCAACCGCCTCCGGAGCGAACATCGAGTCGTCGAGCACGGCCCCTTCGGCCAGCACGCCGACCCGGCGCGCCCTCCTCCGCCGTCGCCAGCGAGCCCAATCAGGACCCCACCCCATCCCATGGGGATACCACACCCTCGGGCATGAGCGGACCTCCGCCAAGGTCGGCTGGGTCGCGAGCAAAGCTCTCAAAGTGAGCCGTACTCGGACGGGTTCTCCCGCCTCCCGCCCACCGGGGCCTCCTCAAGCAGTACGAAGTTGTTCCTCGGGGCCTGTAATGCATGATGGAGAAGGTGAGAGTCACGCGGCTTGCTATCGACCTAGGGGCGTTTCTGCTGGGGCTGGTGATGGCGTGGCTAATCGTGAGCCAGGTGTGGGTCAGCTTTGAGAGCGCCGCTCCCATGTGGGTGACCGCCACGGCAACTGTCGGGTTGGGGGCGCTTGTCGCCAGGCGTCACCGGGCACTCCTGGGCCTCGGCGCCGGTCTGGCCGTGAGCGCACTGGTTTGCGGTGTGGCCTTCGGCGTCCTGTTGCGCAGTCCTGTGATCAGCTGACCCCTTGCTCGACCGCCCCCTGGGAGGGCGAGCACAAGTGTAGATATGCCGGTGATCCTCTAGGGCTTTCGCGACGCTGTCTGCGGGCGGATCGTGGAGCTGAGAGGAGTCACCCTCGTGTCCAAGGATCCCTGTCTCGTGAGGTCGTCGGCGGCTGGTTCTGAGGTGCCGGTCCGGCTGGGCCATCCGGTGTTGGATTGCTATCTGGAGTTCGTGGCCGCCCGGGCCCGGTTGAACACCGTGCTGGCCACTGCGTCGGACTTGAAGATCTTCTTCTCGGTCGTCGGCAAGGAGCCGGCCGAGGTCACCTCGGGCGACGTCCTGGCCTTCATCACCGCCCAGCGGGCGTCGCGTTCGGACGGCAAGGTCGTCCGCCTCGTGGACCGCGAGGCCGGCTTGTCGATGACGACGATCAAGCGGCGCCTGTCGAGCGTGTCAGGTCTGTTCTCCTATCTGGCGCTGCGGGGAGACGCCGGCGTGACGGCCAACCCGGTGCCGCGGGGTCTGGCCACTCGCAACGCCCGGATGCGGGGTGGGCGGGGCGTGCCGCTGATCCGGGCGCCGCGCACCCTGCCCCGGATCCTCGAACCGGACGAGGTCGACGAGCTCATGGAAGCGATGCGGCGCCATCGGGACCGGGCCATGGTCGAGGCCATGGTGCTGGGCGGGCTGCGCCGCTGCGAGGTTCTCGGCCTGCGGATGGGTGATCTTCACGTGGCCGAGCGGCGGGTGTTCATTGCCGACGGCAAAGGCGGCCACCAACGGCTGATCCCGATCTCGGGCCGGTTCTTCGCCAGCGTGGCTGCCTATCTGGACGGGGAACGGCCCGCGAAGCTCAAGACCGACCGGCTCTTTGTTGTCCTCAAAGGCCCGAGGCGAGGCAAGCCGCTGTCCGAAGATGGGCTGGACGAGATCATCCGGGGCGCCCGACGGCGAGCGTCGTTGGCGCATGTCAGCTGCCATGAGCTGCGCCACACCTGCCTGACCCGGCTGCGGGAAGCGGGCATGGCCCTCGAAGCGATCCAGGCCCAGGCCGGCCACCGGTCGATCGAATCGACCCGGCTCTACGTGCATTTGGCCAACGAGTGGCTGGCCGGCGAATACCACCGGGCGGCCCAGTTGATCGACGCCACCAACGCCTTCGAGGAGGCCCGGGCATGACCGCCGTCACCGCCGTTGCCCTCCAGACCGATCCTGCCTGGGCAGAGATCGCCCGCCGAGCCCCGAAGATGGCGGCGACCATGGGCCGCTACCTGGACCAGATCGCCGTGTCGCTGCGCCCGTCCAGCGTGATCGCCAACGACAACGTCCTGCGCATATTCGCCGCTCACATCGTCGCCACCGACCCGAAGACCCGCTCGGTCGCCCGCATCAACCGCACCCACATCGAGGATTACAAGCGGGCCCTCATCGCCCGGCGAACCCGTTCTGGCACACCGCTTGCCATCAACACCCTGCGGATGCGACTGGGGATGCTGCGGACGTTCTTCGAGCGGATCATCGAATGGGGCTATGACGACGCCCCGCCCAGAGTCCCGGTGTTTGCCTCCGACCTGCCCAAGGCCGACGAGCCGCTGCCTCGGTTCCTCGACGACCCCACCGCCGCCCGGCTCCTGCGCGCCGCTGCCAACGATCCCGACCCCTTCCGACGGCTCGTGGTCGAGCTGCTGGCCCGAACCGGGCTGCGGGTCAGCGAACTCTGCGGCCTCGAAGCCGACGCGGTCACCCGCCAGAACGGCAGCTGGTGGCTGCGGGTCCCGGTCGGCAAGCTCCACAACGACCGCCACGTGCCGCTCCACCCCCAACTCGTCGAACTGCTGGCCGACTGGTCCGCCCGGGAACCAGCCAACGATCTTGGCCTGCTCCTGCACCGACATGGCCGGCCCATCGACCGCCACGTTGTCGGCCGGATTCTCAACCGGGTGGCCAAAGCTGCCGGGGTCGGCCACGTCACACCCCATCAACTTCGCCACACCCTGGCCACCCAGGCCATCAACCGGGGCATGCGAATCGAGGCCATCGCTGATCTCCTCGGCCACCGCACCCTTCGGATGACGATGCGTTACGCCAAGATCGCCAACCGGACCGTTGCCGAGGAATATCAGGCCGTCTCCGACCAGGTCGACGCCCTCTACGGCCGGCCCCGGCCCCTGCCCAGCGACAAGAAGAACGCCGCCCAGCGCCGCATCCGCCAGGAACAGCAACGCCGCCTCCTGGCCAACGGCTACTGCGGACGCCCCGTCGAGCTCGACTGCAGCTTCGAGTCCATCTGCGAGACCTGCGCCCACTTCCAGACCGGCCCCGAGTTCGTGCCGGTCCTCCTCCGCCAGCGCGACCACGCCGCCGACCGGGATCAGACCGGCCGCCGGGACCTCTTCGACCAGATCCTCACCCGCCTCGAGCCCCAGCTCGCCTGACCCATCACCGCCGGTGGTCGGAAAGCGGAAACCCCCTCCGATCACCGGCATATCCCGCTGATACTTGACTGGATCACCGGCATAAGTGCCGATAAAGCGCCGTCCTGGCCTGCGCCTTCTGGAGTAGTGGGACCGGAGGAGGCTGGCTCCTGCGGACAGACTCAACCTGTCGCCGCCGGGCGCCGATAGGACATTCGTGCGGAAACGACTCCAGCTCGCCCTCATCATCACCACCCTGGCCTTGTCGGCGGCGTGCTCCTCCGGTTCATCCCAGGTCGTAACGGCGCACGGTGGGCCGGCGGCGGGCGAGCTGACCACGACCACGACGGGCACCGCGGAGTCGTCAACGACGACCTCGGA
>JAUZEX010000754.1 GCA_030838815.1 Actinomycetota bacterium | reverse complement strand
TCGACGACGGCGGCGGCCGCGGTGCCAACGACGGTTCCGTTGCCGAGACCGACCCCGTCGACCGCACCACCGCATCGAATGACCACCTCGACAACGGCTCGGTCGACAACGACGACGACCGTCCATGGCGTCAGCGCTCCCTGTTCGACCTCCTCTGGCTGGCCCGGGCCGCTGCCGCCCAAGCCAACCAACGGAGCGGGCTGGGAGGGAAGGACGACCACCGGCCAGATGTGGGACATCTGGGGTTTCGATCCCGCACCGCCGAGTCCGGCGCAGCCCGGCGTGTTTGTCGTGGGCGCCGACGGCAGCCATCTGCGGAGACTGTCGGACTCCCTGGGTGATCTCGTGTGGTCGCCCGACGGCTGCTGGATCGCCGAGAACGAGGCGTCGCTGCACCTGATCTCGCCGCAGACCGGACAGAACATCCTCGTCGCCAGCGAGGGGATGACCAGCGGCATGCCGGCCTGGTCGCCGGATTCGACCCGTCTGGCGGTGACGGTGGATCCCGACTACATGGTCCCGGGGGACTCCGACGTCGCCATCTTCCCCATCGACGGGTCCGGACCGCCCGTATCCGTCAAGCTCCCCGGCGACCAGTTCGACGAGGCGTGGCTCCCTGACGGGCGGATCGTCATCCTCGACGGCGGGGGGCTGTGGGTCGTCCGCCCTGACGGGACCGTCATCCGCCGGGTCACCACGGGCCCGCTCACCTGGGGCCGCGTCCTGGCCTCTCCCGATGCTCAGACCGTCGCCATCATCCAGTGGGCCAAGGACGGGGTGTCGAACGATCACGTCGTCCTGATCGACATCGGGCGTGAGCAGGTGACCCCGCGCCCCATCTGTGGGGAGGCCGGCATCCTGCGGGTCCGGAAGCCGAGTTGGTCACCGGCCGGTGATCGACTCATCTGCCCCGTCTCCGTCGAGGGCCGGGCGGGGGCGATCATCGCCCAGGCGGACGGGAGCCCGACGAGCCTCCTCGACGGTTCGATCACCTGGCCCCTATGGTCCCTCGGCAGCGATCGCATCGTCGGAGTCGACGACCTCACCGGGCGGTCACAGGACTTGGTCACCCTGTCCCCGGACGGGACGGGCCGGCGCACCGTCCTGTCGGCCAGCGGCCATCCACTGAGCGAGCCTCTGTGGTCCGCCACCGGCATAGAGATCTTGTTCCGGGTCGGTTGACGGTCTGTATCGAGACGGCGACTCGACTAGGTCGAGAGACCTCATGCTCGATGAGGAGCCCCAGGCGTTCCTCTCTCTCCCACCCACCCAGGAATACCTGGAGCCGCCCACGGAGGGCCATTGCTCGCCTGCTGGTCCGGCCAGGGTGACGTACTTTGGTTCCATGCGCCCCCGTGTCGCTCTCGTCGTGACCTGTGCGCTCGGGTTGGGAGCGGTGTTCTTGGCGGCCCTGCCGTTCACCGGGACCACGACGTTGCACGGTCCGGTCGGGGATGACCATCCGATCACCGCCGACACCGCCCTCCAGGGCCGGTGTCGTCCTCCCATCGTCAGCGCCTGGCGGAAGCCGGGACGGGACGAGCGCTTCTGGGCGGTCACTGTTGAGACCAACATGCAGGGCGACACCCGGGGTTCGCTTGGTCGCTGGTGCGCCGATGACGCCCGCCGCCGCCTCCTCGGCGCCGTCGGCCTCGGAGTGGCCGCTGTCGGGACGGTGATCTTCGGGCGACGCAGGCCGCCCACTCCCGGGGAGAGAGCCGAGACAGCGCCGGCGGGCTAGCCCAGCGAGTCGCGGCCTTGAACCTGCACCGAATGCCCGCCGTCACGCTGAGGGTTAGGAGATTCAGTGCCGACCCGCGCGCAGTCCCGGCTATTCCGGAAGGTTTCGACGCTCGGCGGCTTAGGCCAATATGAACGGGTGAAGGATGGGCCCCCTGACGACGGCGCCTATGAGCGGGTCACCAACCCTGAACGGTTCGCCCCGTTGCATGAGGCAGCCGATGCGCTTATCGCCCGGCTGGAGTCTCAGTATCAGGTCGAGCGGACGGACGGCGGCCCGACACAGGGAGTCATATCCGCAGTGCGGCTGCGATGCGTGCGAAGAGCATGAGCAGCCGGACGAACTGATCGAAGACCTCGAACGCAAGATTGAGGCCGTGGTAGCCGGTCGGTTCAGTCGAAACCGTAGTGTCCGACGCCGGTGCTACCTGGTTGAGGTTTGAGTTCAGCTTCGGCGGCGACGGCCGCTCGTCTGGTGGAACCCGGCTCCTGGCCGCGCACGTCGTCATCATGCCTGATCGACCACAGGGCACACACGGGCCGGCTCGCGAAGCCGAACAGGAAGTGGTTGCCGATCGGGGGCGCTTCCGCGGCACCGGCCTGGGGTCAGGGCCGCGTCCGGCCGAGGAGGGTGGCGACCTTTGAGGCGGTGGTTTCTCCGGCTTGGAGTAGGGGGCGGCTGAGGGTCTGGCCGAGGGTCAGGGCGATGAACATCGTGCCGATGCCGAAGACGGCCAGGGGGCGGGTGAAGCCGGCGGTTGCTTGGGTCAGGACGGCGGCGGGATGGCGGGCGACGTCCCAGCTGTTGAGCCGGTGGATCCGGCCGATGTAGATCGCTACGGCGGACAGGAGGTGGACGGGGACCTCGACCGTCCACGGGCTCCGGGCCCAGCCCCGGCCGGTGGCATAGCGGGTGAGGCGCCGGAGCACGTCCGAGTAGGCGGCGAGGCCGATGGCGAACACCGTCGCGTACATCGGGAGGACGACGAGCAGGACGACGGCGTCGGAGGGCTCCCGCCGAACGTCCGCCGGGAGGTGAACGACGTCGGTGAGGATGTAGGGGGCGTTGGGCACGAGCAGCAGGCAGGTCAGCGCGCCGCAGAGCCACGCCGCTCCCGGTCGGCGGTACGGCCGGAACAGCACCAGCGAAAGGAACCAGGGCGCCAGAGCCAGTGCCACGTTCCACGCCATCCACCGGCCGCTGGCATCGACCTGGCGGATGATCCCGCCGGCGATCAGGCCGATCATGGGGCGGGGCAGACGCGCCGGCGGGAGTCGTCGGCCGCCCGGGTGGCGGCGTTCCAGGCGGCCCAGCCCTCGGTGGGGCGGGGCGGGCGCGAGCAGATGCCGGCCACGACGTTGGCGGACAGCACCGCCGGCAGGCGGGGCAGGGCGCGGACGATGGCGGGGACGGCGTCGTCCGACAGGTCGATCAGATACCCGGGATCGAAGCGGTCCGCCCGCTCGGCCAGGGTGACGTTGCGCCGCACGACCATCGCTTCGGGGTTGATCAGGTTCAGGGCCAGGAGGGCGGCCAGTCCCGCCCCGACCGCGGCGGCCGGGAACCAGGCCCGGTCCCGGCGCTTGTGGACCCACCAGCCGAGCAGGACGAGTGAGACGCCGATCCAACCGGCGAAGACGGCGGCGTACAGCCGGAGCATCGTGAGGCCGTAGGCGTTCTCATAGAGGTCGAGGCGGCGGAGGGCGCAGACCACGACCACCAGTGTCAGGCCGACACAGGCCTCGGACAGCCGCACGATCCGCCTCCGGGAGGGGCCTTCGGAGGCATCGGTGAAGACGTCGACGGCCAGCAGGACGGCGAGCGTGATGGCCGCCACAGCCACCAGCTGGAAGAACCCCGATCGGGCGTACTCGGCGTAGGTCAGGCCGGCCGTCTCGACCACATGGTGCCCGCCGCCGGCCAGGGCAACGACCTGGGTGACGGCGAAGCCGGCGAACAGGACCGTGACCGACGCCAGGACGACCGTGGCTTCGACCGCCCCCAACAACGGGAATCGCTGGGGGGCGCTGGCCGGTGGCGTCGCCGCCGCCACTCGGAGCAGGCCGGCCATGCCCCACGCTCCAAGGCCGACGAGCACGGCATGGGCGATCGAGTCGTTGATGCCGGGAACGAAATCGAACACGTGGGCGAAGAGCACGTCTGCCGACGCCAGCAGCGCCCCGAGGATCAAGAGCAGCGGAAGGGCCAGGCCCAGCCCTCGGAGGATCGCCGACCGGCGGCGGGCAGCCCACGGCAGGCCTTGGGCGGCGAAGGCCGGGGCGGCCACGCCGTGCACGGTGGCGTGCACCGCCCGGGCCAGCAGGCCACTCAACGGAAGATCGAGGATCGACCCGCCCCGGGCCAGCGACGCCCCCAGCCCGAGCAGGCCGCCGGCGGCGAAAACGTCGAGCGGCACCAGCCAGGGGCTCGAGCGCAACGCGAGGAAGACCCCGAACACCGGTGCGGCACCGATCAGTGCCCGGGACTGCCGGCTCGACGGCTTCCCCGACACCAGCAAGAGCGCCGCCACGGCGAGTACCAGGAGCGCCGCCGACAGCCCTCCGCCCGACCGCACCGCCAGGTCGGCCAGGCCACCGGCCACCAGCGCGCCGATGACCACCCCGCCGTGGCCAGATCGGGACAGGCCCGGGTCGACCCAACGCGACAACGTTTCGAGTCTCTGGTCCATGACCGCGACGGTACGGAACCGGCTGCAGAGGAGTCCCGGGCGCCATCCGGAGATTCGGCGGAGATCGCCACCGGGTTCGGGCTTCCCCCACCTCTTGGCTGCAGGCAGCCGGATGGTCGCCTGTAGTGGCCACCCGTACACTGAGAGTCACGTGCAGCCGCTGACCCGTCGTCCGACGGAAGCGGACGCACGCCGACGGGTGGACTCATGATCAAGCGGGCGTCCCTCAGAGCGGTTGGCATATGGGTCGGTATCGGTGGCGGAGTCTTGGCGGCTATCGGCGTCGGCACGGCAGGTGCTGACGGTGCTGTTTCTCACACACCGCCGATGGCAGTGCCGCCCACTGGGACGGCTCCTCTTCCCCCGCCGCCGGTGTCGCTCCCCTCCGCACCTCCCGGAAGCCATCCCATCTGGCCACGGGGCGTCATCGGCACCGGCCCGGCGTATCCCTCCGCCTCTTCCGTCGCCGCCGATTTCGCCACTGAGGTGCTCGGCATTGCCGATCCGACCGTGAACGAACCGCTGGGTGTCAGCGCGTCCGGCATCGGGACCGTGACGATCTCCGTCCCGGCGGGGGATCGAGCGTTGGCGGTGCTCACGCAACGTCAGGTCGACGGCAACTGGACGATCACCCAGGTGGGCGACCAGAGTCGCTTGGAAGGCATCACGATGCTCCCGGGCGGGAAGCCGGGACCGGTCATGGCGATTCATCCTCCGCCCGCGGCGACCGCCGCCGACGTGACCGAGGTGACCGCCGACCGGACCTACGAGATCCACCTCACCGCCCAGGACCTCCGAGCGGAGGTCGCGCACCTGGTCGCCCCCGAAAGTCTGTCCGTTCTCCTCGGATCGCCGATCCACAACGTTCTGACCGTCTACCGCGACCGCGCCAACCGTGCGATCGATGCCCTCGGGGGCGAGTTTGGCTGAGGTCACCTCGTAGGTCGCGGGCCAGCGAGCAAAGCTCATCGCCGATCCCGGTCGCTAGGCGAAGTCGAGTCGCGGCGAGGTCACCGAGTGGAGAAAGTTCTCCGGCTGATTTGCGACGATTTCGGGCTCGTGCAGGGCGTCTTCGACGGCCGCTGGTGGGATGATGGGATGGTTCCCCCATATCGGAGGCCGGCAATGACGCCGACTCGACAGTTACTCATCACCGGCTCGCTCGCGTGGGCCGCCGCTGGAGCGATAGTCGGCCTCTCACAACTCTCGGCGGTCAACGCCGACGCCCGCTGGCTGGTCGGCGTGGCTTCCGTGGTCTTCCCCGCGGCCGCCGTCCTCGCCGCCATGGCGCTCCGCCGGGGCGCTATCCGTTGGGCCGCAGTCTTGTTGCTCGTTTCCGTTGCGACCCCGACCTACTACGCGTACCCGCTGAACATCCCCGCGCTGGTCGCTGGCCTCGTCCTGCTCGCTGCACCGCCATCGTGGACTGGCAGCGCCCGCCCTGCGCCCGCCGGCTGATGAGCGGCAAGCAATAGATGCGCACCCGAACGCTGTTGAGCGTCATAACCATGGCGATCGCTGCGACGGCCTGCGACCGCAGTGACGAGTCGCACGGCGTGAGGCGCACCGACGACGGAGTCGGGCCGCGAAATGCCATATCGGTCACGCTCGTGCCGTCCGGCACCGCGTACATCGATTCTGACGCCCTCGATAGCCTTGAAATCGGCCCAAGGGGGCCGTACCGGCTCTACAAGACGCAGACCTGGGACGAGGTTGTCGGCTGGTGGTACACGGAGGGCGATGACGTGCCCGTCGGGACGACACCGGAGGCCGCGCGGCGGAAGGCCTCTCCAGCCACCACCGCAACCCGCTAACTCACCGCCGCTCGAAGCGCCTGCAGGCGTGCGCATCTCACCAGAGCGGCTCGGACGAACCGACCTGTGCTAGCCACCGACCGCCGATAGACCATGTAGGCCCATGACGTCCGCTCGGTATCGCTGGGGTGTCCCGACTCGTCGCGGCCGAGCGATACCGGACGGGGGTCGGGCCACCGTGCAGCGCACAGTCCCGGCATTGTGCGCTCTTGGGGCATGCTGGAGCGCGGGTCGCAGCGGTGGCCCTGTCGGCGTCGAATCTTTTCTTGTGGTGTTGTCAACGATCCGGCCTTCCCGAGCGTTTACGTTGTGATGGGCGATTCGCTGGGGTGCGA
>JAUZEX010000753.1 GCA_030838815.1 Actinomycetota bacterium | reverse complement strand
GGGCCAGGCGGCGCTGGTCGTGTACGACGACCTGTCCAAGCAGGCCGAGGCCTACCGCCAGATCTCCCTGCTGCTGCGCCGGCCCCCGGGCCGGGAGGCCTATCCCGGCGACGTGTTCTACCTCCACGCCCGGCTCCTGGAACGATCGGCCAAGCTGTCGGACGGGCGGGGTGCCGGGTCGCTCACCGCCCTCCCCATCGTCGAGACGCAGGGCGGCGACATCTCCGCCTACATCCCGACCAACGTGATCTCCATCACCGACGGCCAGATCTTCGTGTCGTCGGACCTCTTCCACTCGGGGGTGCGCCCGGCCATCAACGTCGGTACGTCGGTGTCGCGGGTGGGGGGCAACGCCCAGATCCCGGCCATGCGAAAGGTGGCCGGGACGCTGCGCCTCGACCTGGCCCAGTTCCGGGAACTGGAGAGCTTCGCCGCCTTCGGCTCCGATCTGGACCGGGCGTCCCAGGCCCAGCTGGCCCGGGGGACGCGGGTGGTCGAGGTCCTCAAGCAGCCGCAGTACGAGCCGGTGCCGGTGGAGGATCAGATCATCGTCCTCTTCGCCGTCACCCAGGGTTACATGGACGACGTCGCGGTGGACAGGGTCGGCGGCGTCGAACGGGAGATCGTCGCCTTCGTGCACGGCCGGTACGGCGACATCGTCGAGCACCTCCGGACCACCGGTCGGCTGGACGACGTCGAGAACCGCCTCCGCCACGCTCTCGACGACTTCGAGGCCCACTTCGGCGCGGGCGAACAGGCCGGATAGGTGCCCGCCGCCGAACTCCGCCAGCTGCAACGGAGGATCCGCTCCGTCCAGTCGACGAGGAAGATCACCCGGGCGATGGAGATGATCGCCACGTCGCGCATCGTCAAGGCCCAGCAGCGCGTCGTGGCCGCCCGGACCTACACCGAGGAGATCACGCGGATCATCGCCAACCTGACCGCCTCGGCCGAGGCCGGCGACCATCCGCTGCTCCGGCCCCGGGACGAGATCCGGCGGATGGGCGTGGTCGTCCTGGCCGCCGACCGGGGCCTGGCCGGCGCCTACAACGCCAACGTCGTCCGCCGGGCCGAGGCCGACATCCGCAGCACCGATCGCCCCGCCCGGCTGTTCCTGGTCGGCCGCAAGGCCGAGAGCCACTTCCGCCACCGGGGGTACGAGATCCACCGGGCCTACGGCGGGATGAGCGACAGCCCCGGCCCCGACGACGCCCACCGGTTGGCGGCCGACGTCATCGCCGCCTACGAGCAGGGCGCGGTCGACGCCGTCGATCTCGTCGCCACCCAGTTCCTGTCCCTGGGCACCCAGCGGGCGGCCGTACGGCGGTTGCTGCCGGTGGAACGCTTCGGCCCCCAGCCCGGCTGTGCGGGCGGGTACGAGCTCGAGCCGGGTGAGCCGATGGCCATCCTCGACCGCCTGCTGCCCCGCTACGTCGAGGCCCGCCTGTTTGCCGCCCTGCTCGACGCCTCGGCCAGCGAGTACGCCGCCCGCCAGCGGGCCATGAAAGCCGCCACCGACAACGCCGACGACCTCGTCACGTCGCTGCGCCGGTCGGCCAACCAGGTCCGCCAGGCCGAGATCACGACCGAGATCATGGAGATCGTGGGGGGCGCCGAGGCCCTGCGCCCGTCCGACGCCGACGAGTCGGAGGAGCGCCCGTGGAGGTGAAACTCGTCGGCCCCGAACGGATCATCTACGCCGGCGATGCGTCAATGGTGCTGGCCCGGACCCTCGACGGCGAGATCGGGATCCTGCCCGGCCACGCCCCCCTGCTCGGTGTCCTCGTTCCCGGGCAGTTGCGTATCGTGAAGCCCGACGGGAGCGAGCACCGCGCCACCGTCCGTTCCGGATTCGTGGAGGTGTGCGACAACCGCGTCGTCGTCCTCGCCGACCCAGCCCCGGAAGAGACAGCCCCGGAAGAGAAAGCCGAAGAGGAGGAAGGACCGACATCATGACCGTGAAGCTGAACGACAAGGCCTTCGACCACGCCCGGACCCTCATCAAGGACGGCCGGTACGTGGCCGACGAGCGGGACGCCTGGAGCGAGCACCAACCGACGGCGGAGCAGGAGAACCGCTTCATCGAGGAGCACGGCTTCGCCGAGTACGCCCGGTGGTACCTCGGCCTGGATCCCGACGCGCCGGAGGACACCAAGGGGCGCTACAAGTTCCCCTACGGCGACTTCGAGAAGGTGCACCGCTGCGGGCTGCTGGCCGCCGAATCCCGGGCCGGGCAACGGAAGTACACCGACGTCGAACTGGCCGTCGCCCACCTGCACGGCATGATCGAAGCGCTGGCCTAGGAGCCGGCGGCCGGCCCCCGGACCAGCACCGGGCACGGTGCCCGGCGCACGACGTCGCGGGCCGTGCTGCCCATGAGCGCCTCCGCCATCGGCGTGTGGCCCCGGGAACCGATGACCAGGGCGGGCGCGTCGCGCTCGGTCGCCTCCCGCACGAGGGTGGCGGCGGCGGTGACGTCATCGGCCACGGCCAGACCCTCGGCCGAAAAGCCCGCCTCCCGGGCCATGGCCGCGCCCCGTTCGGCCAGGCGTTGGGCGGCGTCGTAGAGCTTCTCGTCGACCTCCAGTGCGGTGCGGATGTCGATGGGGGCGGGCGGCATCGACGGCGCGCCGATGATCTCGA
>JAUZEX010000727.1 GCA_030838815.1 Actinomycetota bacterium | reverse complement strand
CTGGAGCACGTGACAGCCGGCTACGGCGACGACGTGGTGCTGCGCAACGTGAACCTCGTGGTGGAGCGGGGGATGCGCATCGGCCTCGTCGGGCCCAACGGCGCCGGGAAGACCACGCTGCTGCGGTTGCTGCTGGGGGAGATCCCGGCCCTGTCGGGGCGGGTGGCGCTCGGCGCCAATGTCGAGGTCGGCCGCTTCGCCCAGCACCAGGTCGAGGTGCTGCGGCTGGAGAAGTCGGTGGTCGACGAGTTCCGGGCCAGTGTCCCCGAGAAGGCGGGCAAGAATCTCCGCACCTACCTCGGCGCCTTCGGCTTCTCCGGCGACGCCACCGAACGCAAGGTCGGCGACCTGTCGGGCGGGGAGCGGACCCGGCTGGCGCTGGGGAAGCTCATGGTCGAGCCCCACAACCTGCTGGTCCTCGACGAGCCGACCAACCATCTGGACCTGCCGAGCTGTGACCTCCTGGAGGACGCCCTGCGGGCCTACGACGGCACGGTCCTGCTCGTCACCCACGACCGGGCGCTCATCCGGGCGGTGGCCACGAGTTTGATCGAGGTGCGCCGGGGCACGGCCCGGTTCCATGACCGGGTCGACGAAGCGGTCCTGACCCCCACGCTGGGCCCGGCGTCGGCGGTGCCGGGGTCCCGGTCGGGGGGCGTCGCCCCCGGATCGTCGGCGCCGTCCGGGCGCCGGGGCGAGTACGCCGGCCGGCGGGCCGAGCCGGTGGGCGGTCCGTCCGCATCGGGCCGCGCCAGCCGTCGGGACGACCGTCGCTCAGAGGCCGAGATCCGCGAGGCCCGCCACCGGGCGACGAAGGACCTGAAGAAGGCCGTCCGGGAGGCCGAGCGGACGTGGGAGAAGGCGGAGGCGGTCGTCACCGGGCTCGAGCGCCAGCTGGCCGACCCCGAGATCTACGGCGACCACGGCAAGGTCGGAGAGCTCGCCGCCCAGCACGGCCAGGCGAAGAAGGCGGCCCTGGCGGCCATGGACGCCTGGGAGGCGGCCACCGACAAGCTGGCCGCCATCGAGGCGGCGCAGGGATAGCCCGAGCGGTTTGCCCCCCGTAAGGGTGGGCAGACCGCCCGGGGTCAGGCGGCCCGGGGGTCCGCGACCTTGGGCGAGCCGCTGGCGACGACGACGTCGCCCGTCCTCGTGAGCTTGTGCCAGCGCAGGCGGGTGCCGGCGAGGGCGCTGGCCACCGACTCGATGACCACCAGGTACATCAGCTGGCGGTAGACGAACTGCTGCAGCGGTGCCGCCCACAGCGGGCGGGGCGACTCGCCGTCGAGCCGGAAGGCGTAGGCGCCGACGCCGAGCTGGATGGCGTTGAAGGCGACCCAGAACCCGATGATGCGGACGGGGTCGAGGAACACGAGCCCGTAGAGGGCGAACACGTCGAAGGCGGGCGACAGCAGCGGGATCACCACCTGG
This sequence comes from Actinomycetota bacterium, assembly GCA_030838815.1. Taxonomy (GTDB): domain Bacteria; phylum Actinomycetota; class Acidimicrobiia; order IMCC26256; family BP-133; genus BP-133. Next base: position 2,728 of record JAUZEX010000727.1, on the reverse strand, counting down.
GTGAAGAAGATGGACGGCAGCCCCAGGAGGCCGAGGGTGCTGCGCTCCCGGATGGCGCCCCGGTGCTTCCACATCGCCTGCATCGTCCCGTAGGACCAGCGGTAGCGCTGCCGCCACAGCTGGCGGAAGGTGGCGGGCGCTTCGGTCCAGGCCCGGGCCCGGTCCTCGAAGACCACTCGCCAGCCGGCCCGGTTGAGGGCCATGGTGAGGTCGGTGTCCTCCGCCAGCGTGTCGTCGCTGACGCCGCCGACCTCGGCCAGCGCCTGGCGCCGGAAGGCCCCGATGGCCCCGGGCACCGTCGGCATGCAGCCGAGGACCTCGTACATGCGCCGATCGAGGTTGCAGCCGATCACGTACTCGACGTGCTGCCAGCGGCCGAGCAGGCCCCGGCGGTTCCCGACCTTCGTGTTGCCGGCCACCGCCCCCACCGCCGGGTCGGCCATCGGGGCCACGAGGTGGCGGATGGTGTCGGACTCGAAGATCGTGTCTCCGTCGACCATGACGACGATGTCGTGGCGGGCGGCGGCGATGCCGGTGTTGAGGGCGGCCGGTTTCCCGGCGTTGGGCCGGCGGATCAGGGTGACCCGGCGGTCGCCGATGGCGGCCACGGCGGCCGCGGTGCCGTCGGTCGAGCCGTCGTCGACGACGATGACCTCCAGCGTCGGGTAGTCGTTGCCGACCAGGGAGAGCACGGCGGCGGCGATCCCGACCTCCTCGTTGTAGGCCGGGACGATGATGCTGACGGGCGGGAAGAACGTCGGCGCCGGGGCCGGCCGGGTGAGGCGGACCTGGCGGCGGGCCAGGATGACCACCGCCAGGCTCCGGAGCAGGGTCAGGACGGTGAGCGGGATGACGAGGAGGAGGAACGTCTTCGTCAGGTCCGCCGCCAAGCGCAGGGCCAGCAGCAGGGCCAGGCCCTGGAGATGGGCCACTTGCCCGACGGGCTTGACCACCGCGCCGGGGGGAAGCCCGGTCAGGCCGGACACGGTGGTGAAGCGGTAGCCCTGGCCCTGGAGCTTGGTGATGAGCCGGTCGACGGCCTCCACGGTCTGGCTGCGGTCACCGCCGGCGTCGTGGAGGAGGACGATGCCGCCCTGCCCGAGCGGCGGGGTACTGCGGGCCACGATGGTCCCGGGGCCGGGCTGGCGCCAGTCCTCCGGGTCCTGGGTGGCGAAGACCAGGAGGTAGCCGAGGCCAGCGGCCCGGCGGGCGGCGGCCAGTTCGGGGGAGGAGAGGTCGACCGTCTCCGAGGAGTAGGGCAGCCGGAGGAGGTGGGTGCTGATCCCGGCCGCGCCGGCCAGGGCGCTCTGGGTGAGGCTCAGCTCAACGGTGGCCCGCATGTCCGACACCGTCCCCAGGTCGGTGTGGGTGAAGGTGTGGGCGCCGATCTCGTGGCCTGCGGCCACTTCGGCCCGGACGAGCTCGGGATGCCGCGCCACCTCCGCGCCGACGACGAAGAAGGTGGCCGGGACACCGTGGCGGCGCAGGACGTCGAGGATGGCCGGGGTCCACTTCGGGTCGGGGCCGTCGTCGAAGGTGAGGGCCACCATCTTGTCCGGCAGCGGCGCCGACCGGAGTTGTGTCCCGCCGAGGTCGAGGACGGGTCCGGCGGTGTCGAGCCCGGGGGCGGCGGGGTCGGCCGCTGGCCCGGCCGCCGGCCCGGCCGCCGGGACGGTCGACGACCGGCCGACCTCGTGGCGGGCGAACCCGTCGACGAGGAGGGCCGTGGTCAGCGCCGCCAGCATGGCGACGAGCGCCACCCAGCGGGACTTCGGCAGGCGGGACGAGCGGCGCGGCCGGGGCGGCCGACCGGGGACGGCGGGCGCGTCCGGCGCCGGGGTGCGGCCCGCGAACGTCGGCGTCCTCATCAGCCCTGGCCGGCGACGGTGGTCGTGGTGGTCTTGCGGAGCTGGCCGGGAGGGCCGTTCCCGGCCGGGCCCTTGCCGGAGGTACCGGAGCTGCCGGGGCCGGGCGGCCCGGTGGTCGACGTCGTCGTCGACGTCGTGGTGGTCGACGTCGACGTGGTCGAAGGCGACCCCTTGGAGCCGTGCCCGGACGAGGACGCCGGGGCGGTGGTCGTCGTGGAGGAGGTCGAGGTCGTCGTGGCCGGCGCCGGCTGGCCGGTCGGCGGCCCGCCGGACACCGGACCCCCGGACACGGGACCGGAGGGGGATCCGTCGCCGGCCCCGCTCGTCGGGTCGGCGCCGGGACGGTCGCCGCCGCTCCCCCCGGGCGCCGAAACCCGGCCGCTGGCGCCGGGTGCCTTCGAGGAACTCGAGGTCGTAGTGCTCGTCCCGGTGGCGCCCAGGGCGTCGGAGGTGGTCCGGCCCGACGACTCACCGAGGACGGCCGGCGGCGACTCCGAATGCACCAGGCCGGGCAGGCCGAAAGTCGGAAGCCCGATCGCCCCGAGCCTCGGGTCGCGGGCGAAGCCCGCCGCCAGCAGGGCCAGGTAGCCGACGAAGCCCAGCGCCACGAGTCGCCCGGCCCGGCGGACGAGCGCCCGGCGACGGCCGGTGTCGTCGACGAAGACCGGCGGCGGGGCCGGGTTCACATCGGTGTCGTCGGATCGATCCATGGGTCGTCGGGCTCCCCTGTACGGCCGCGCCTGGTCCGTACGGAAATAAACGCTCTGGGCCCGGGACTAGTTACGACTAGTTCGAACGGCGGATCAGATTCGCCCCGATTGAGGAGGTCCGGACCGGCCCGCTACCCTCCCGGCGCGATG
>JAUZEX010000715.1 GCA_030838815.1 Actinomycetota bacterium | reverse complement strand
CGAGTCGGGGCTCACCGTCGAGGCCACGGTCGTCGGCCGCCCGCCCGAGTGCGGGTCCGGTTGCCGGACCGTCGTCGTCCGCTACACACTTCCGGAAGGTGTACCGGCCGCCGATCCCGATGCGGCGACGCAGGGCTCCGGCGCGACGGCGGCCCCGGCCCGGCCGACCGTCGACGGCATCCTGGTCCTGCCTCAGCAGACGTTGACGCGCCGGGGCGAGCGGATCCTGGCCGTGGCCGATCCGGCCACCCCCGGCCGGCTGCGACCGCTGCGCCCGGCGCAGCGGGTGAGCCCCGACAGCCTCTTCGGCGCCATGGCCGCCGCCCTCGGCGTGACCGGCACGGCCCTGCTGTTCCTGGCCTACCGGCGTCTCCGGACGGCACCGGCCGGTCAGGGCCGCTGATCACCGGTCAGGGCCGCTGATCACCGCCGGCCCCGGGACTGCCGGTCGGAGCGGGGAGGTCGGCGGCAGAGTGCCCGTCGGGCAGCTCCACCAGGTCGATCTCGGCCGGGGCGAGGTAGACGGTGTCGTAGCGGCCGACCTTGTCCCACGACTGCTCCTCCCCCACCGCCCAGCGCCGGAGGCTGCGGATCACCACCGCCAGCTGCAGCGGCCGCCACAGCAGGCGCAGCAGCGGAGCCAGCGCCACCAGGGACCACCGCTCCCCATCGGCGGCCACGGCCAGGGCTGCCACCACGAGATCGGCGACGACGGCCAGAGCCAGCACGCCGGCCGCCACCCCCCACTGGCCGCTGACGACGAGGTAGAGCAGCCACAGGTCGGCGAACGGGCCGAGCACCGGAAGCACCACGGAGCTCAGCAGATTCCACGGCAGGCCGACCAGCCCGAAGTTGCCGGCGGCCGGCTCGAGCAGGGCGCCGCGGTGCTTGGCCACCACCTGCACCGTCCCGTACGACCACCGGCGCCGCTGGCGGACCACGTCGGTCAGGCCCTCCGGCGCCTCCGTCCAGGCCACGGCCGCCGGCTCGTAGGGGATCCGCCATCCGGCCCGCTGGAGGGCGGCGGTGAGGTCGGCGTCCTCCACCATCGTGTCGGACTGGTACCCGCCGACCTGCCGGACGGCCGCCACCCGGAAGGCCCCGGAGGCCCCCGGCACGACGGCCATGGCCCGGGCGACGTCCTGGGCCCGGCGATCGAGGTTGAGTGCCACCACGTATTCGAGGGCCTGGAGGGCGGCCAGCAGGCTGCGGCGGTTGCCGACCTTCACGTTGCCGGCCACCGCCCCCACCCGGGGATCGGCGAAGTGCGGACCGAAGGCGCCGATGAGGCCGGGCGAGACGACGGTGTCGGCGTCGATGACGACGGCGACAGGGGTGGTGGTCAGCAGCAGGCCATGGTTGAGGGCGGCGGCCTTGCCGGAGTTCTCCTGGCGGACGAGCCGGAACTGCACACTCTTCCGTTCGGTCCCGTCCCGCAGGCCCGCAGCGGCGAAGACCTCCCGGGCGGCGGCGGCCGCCACCTCGGCCGTGGCGTCGCTCGAGCCGTCGTCGACGACGATCACCTCGGTCGGGGCGGGGTCGAGGCGGGCCACGGCGGCGAGGGCCTTGGCGATGATCCGCTCCTCGTTGTAGGCCGGGATGATGACGGTGACCGCCGGAGGCGGGACCGACGACGGCGGCGGCCGCCGCCGCCGGGAGCACCGGTGGACCAGCGCCAGCGGCCCGGCCAGGAGGAGGCGGGCCAGCGACCCGACGGCGGTGGCCACCGCCACCCACAGGAGGAGGCGGCGGAGGGCCAGCTGGAGCCGGAAGGCGGCGACCACTGCCAGGCCGCGGATGGACGCCGCCAGGCCCCGGCGGACGGCGTAGGCGTTGGGGGTTTCGCCGTCGAGGGCGTCGGCGGTGGTGAACAAGTAGCCGCGGGCCTTGAGCGCCTCGATGATGTGGGGCAGGGCGGCCACCGTCTGGCCCCGGGGTCCGCCCCCGTCGTGGAGCAGGACGATCGTCCGCTCCGAGAGCTGGCCCAGGGCGGCGCCGACGATGTTGCCCGGCCCCGGCTGTTTCCAGTCGTCGGTGTCGTCGGTCCACCCGACAGGGTGGAACCCGAGGTCGGCGGCGAGCTGATCGGCGCCCAACTTGTGGTTGTTGGGGGCGGCGTCGCCGTTCCCGTACGGCGAACGGAACAGCAGCGGGCGCCGGCCGGTCGCCCCTTCGACGGCCCAGGCGGCGCCGTCGATCTCGAGCCGGGACCGCCAGTCGGCTGTCTTGGCCAGGTCGGGGTGGGAGTAGGTGTGGTCGCCGATGACGTGGCCATCGTTGACCTCCTGCCGCAGGAGGCCGGGATAGCGCTCGGCCTGCTGGCCGATGACGAAGAACGTGGCCGGGACGTGCTCCCGGCGCAGCACGGCCAGGATGCGGGGGGTCCAGGTGGGGTCGGGGCCGTCGTCGAAGGTGAGGGCCACGACGCCGGGGCCCGACACGTCGCGCACCGGCCGCCCCGGTAGCTGCGGGGGGTGCTTCGCCGGGGCGATCCCGATGGCGTCGAGCGCGCCCGGGGCCTCCGACCCGACCCGCCACAGGGCCACGCCGACGTGGGCGTCGGCCGCCAACCGGGCCCGGGCGGCCATCGACCGGGCGTCGTCGTACCACAGGGTCCGCCCGTCGGGCAGCGTGCCGCCCCATTCCTCCTGGACCGGGTCGTAGGCCATCCGGGCGCCGGTCTGGCCGGCGAGGGCCGCCGCCTCGGGCACCGTCAGGTCGGCCGCTTCCCCGCCCTGGCCCCGGGCGGGCCAGGCGTAGCCGTAGGCCGGCACGCCCAGCAGCAACTGCGTCGGCGGCACGGACCGCAGGGCGGCGGCGAGGGAGTCGCGCACCCACGGCAGACCCGCCAGCGGCCCCGCCTCGCTGGTCGGGTCGTGCTGGTCGTAGGCCATCCACACGATGCCGACCCCTCGCCGGGACAGACGGGCGAGGTCGTAGGGGGCGGCGTCGTCGCTGGCGGCGTCGGTGAAGGCGGGGACGGTGATCAGCACCCGCCGCCGGCCGAGCGCCTCGGCGAGGTGGGTGACCAGCGTCGGGTAGGTGTCGCGCACCGTGTCGTCGAGATTCTCGAAGTCGAGCACGACGCCGTCCCAGGGGGTCCGGGCCATGGCGCTCGACACGGCCGAGACGAACCGGTTGCGGGCCGCCTTGTCCCGGACCAGGGCCCGCACCCGGCCGCCGTTCCAGTCCCGTCCGTCGTAGTTGGAAATGACGAGGAGGCCCGACGCTCCGGCCAAATGCGCCCGGACGAGCCCGTCGCCGACCGGCCGGATCTCGACCGTGCCCGGATGGGACCCGAGCGTGGCGCCGGTGACGGCCAGGGTGGAGAGGCCCGCCACGTCCCGGTCGATGCCGGCCGCGGTGTCGTCGTAGTCGCTGGCCGCGAATCCGAGCACCTCCGTCCCGCCGGCGGGGTTCGGCGCCACGGCGGACGGCCCGGTCGGCACGGTCAGCCGGCCTTCGCCGACCCTGACGACGAGCGGCGCGGGCCGGCTGCGGTACACCGGGAGCGACAGGGCGACGATCACGGCGGCGATCGTGGCGCCGGTGCCGAGCACGAGGACGGCATGGCGCTCCCCCCGCCGGGAGCGGTGCCGCAGCAGCATGCCGGTGGCCACCAGCGCCGCCACCGCCACCCCCGCCGCCACCGGGTCGACGCGGTCGGCGGCCAGCAGCAGCCCGACCACCAGCACGGCCACGGCCACGCGGGGCACCGCCCGGGCCGGCGGGAGGCGCAGTCGGCCGGAGGCGGAGCGGAAACCCATCGGCGGCACGGTAGCGGGGCGTCCCCGGGGACCTCCGCCGCTCGACCTCAAGATTCGCAAGGGGCGCTTCAGGTTCCCCCAGGACAGGACCGCAGGAGGTCGCCGTCGGCGAAGTGGCGTTCGATCCTGAGGCAGAGGACCTTCTCCAGATCGGCCAGCGAATACAGGTAGGGCTGGTAGGAGCGGGGGAACCAGACCACCGACAGACCGCCCGCCGCCGCCGCCCGCGTGGCCGCCTGCACGAAGGCCGGGAGCTCGTCGGTCGCCTGTCGGGAGGCGTAGTACGTCCGGGCCGGTGTGAGCTGGGCCGGGATCCCGAGTCGCAGCTCCAGGATGTAGGGGTCGTCGCTGGCCACCGTGCCCCGGACGGGATCCGCCTTCAGGGAGTCCAGCAACGGCGAGGCGGCCCAGGCGGGAGTGCTGTAGTCGAGGAGGCCCTTGCGATCCGCCCGGCGCACGAAGGCAACCAGCCCCGGCAACGAAGCGGCGACGACGAGGGCCACCAGCGCAGCCGCGGCCGGCGGACGCCACGCCCGGTGCCGGGCGAGGTCGGCGACGCCGACGGCCGCCGCCACCACCAGCGGCACGAACACCGGCAGCAGGAACCGGGGTGGCGGATCGATGGCCATCGTCGCCTCGAACCACACCACGCTGCCCACCCCGAACACCACGAACAGCGCCGCCGGCAGCGCCAGCGCCGCCGTCCCCAACACCGCCGGACGGGCCCGCCGCCGCTCGGCCACGGCCGAGGCCAACAGGGCGCCGGTGACGGTCGCAACGAGCAAACCGCCGACAACGGCCCGGGCGTCCACCGGGGTCGCCCCGGGCAGGACCCAGGCCCCCACGGCGGCCAGGGTCAACTTCAGGCTGGCGGCGAACGTCAGGGCCGAGCGCCCCCGCCCGTCGCCGGTGGCGTTGCCCGCCGCGGCGACGTTGCGGGCCAGCCACGCCCCGAAGGGCACCGCGCCGGCGACCAGGAACGTTGCGGCCAAACGGATACGGGCGGTCGCACGCCCCGGCCGCAGCAGGAGGATGACGATCCCGACGGGAAACAGCGCCACGGAGGCGTAGCGGGCCAGGCAGGCGAGCCCGGCCGCCAGCCCGGCCAGGAAGCCATGGCGTACGGCGCCCGTCCGGCGGGCCTCGGTCAGGAACAGCAGGCAGGCGACGACGAACACGATGCCGATCGGTTCCGACAGCGCGTCGGAGCCCATGGCCACCATCGGTGTGGCCACCGCCACGACCACGGCCACGACCGCGCCGAGGACCGCCGAACCCGAGATCCGCCTGGTCCACACCGCCGCCAGCACGACGAGGACCCCCAACAGGGCGGCGTTGAGGAACCGGGCCGCCGGCAGGGGCCCGAGGCCCAGCCACTCGAGCGCCGCCACGGCGGCCGGGAACAGCGGCGGGAAGAGCGTGAGGGGACTGCCATCGATGTCGGCGAAGCCGTGCCCGGTTCGCAGGTGGTGGGCGGCGGCCAGGTAGGTGACCGTGTCGGGTTCGGCCCCCGGGCCGTAGCGGGCCGTGGCCCGCAGCGCCACGGCGACGGCGAAGACCGCCGCCCCCGCCACCGGCAGCACCCAGCCACCGGTCCCCCGCCCCCCGGGGCGGGCCCGCGGGGCCCGGACCGCCGCCACGAATGTCTCCATGTGCAGGCGGGAGTGTAGGGACCGCCACCCTCTGATCCTACGGCGGGCCGGTCCAGAGCCTGAACAAAGGCTGAACGGGACAAGCAGGGATTCGGTGTCGGGCCGGGGAACCACGTTCGTAACCGACCCCCCGGCCGCAGGAGCACGGTTGTCCCGTCGCGTCACCGCCCTCGTCTCGTCGCTGCTCGTCCTGACGCTCCTGCTCGTCGCTGCCCGGCGGGTGCCATCGGCGCGGGCCGCCACTCCCGCCGATCCGGTGCTCCTCGCCGCCGGCGACGTCGGGTCCTGCCTCAAGGCCGGCGACGAGGCCACAGCCGCCCTCCTGGCCAGGGAACCGAACGCGGCCGTGGCCATGCTCGGCGACGGCGCCTACCCCGCCAGCGACCTGCCCAACTACCAGCAGTGCTACGGCCCGTCGTGGGGTGCGGTGCCCGAGATCGGCGACCGGATCCACCCCGTCACCGGCAACCACGAGTACGACGACAGCCCGGGGGCCGTCGACTACTTCGACTACTTCGGCGACCCGGCCGGTCCCCGGCTCAAGGGCTACTACAGCTACGACCTGGCCGGCTGGCACGTCATCGTGCTCAACGCCAACTGCGCCGCCAACGTTTCGCCGCTGGCCCAGAGCAATCCCGACGGCTGCGATGCCAACAGCCCCCAGGGTCAGTGGCTCAAGGCCGACCTGGCCGCCCACGCCACCCCCTGCATGGTGGCCATGTGGCACGAGCCCCGGTTCTTCTCGGTGGCGCTGCCCAAGGGGATGGACCCGGCCAACCTGCAGCCCTCGTCGGACCCGACGATGAACGGCCTGTGGAAGATCCTCGAGGACGCCGGGACCGACGTCGTCCTCAACGGCCACTGGCACGTCTACGAGCGCTTCCCCCGCCTGTCGCTCCCGCCGGGCCAGTCGGGCGGCCCCGGGGTCCCCGACCCGAAGGGGATGCGGGAGTTCGTCGTGGGGACGGGCGGCGGCCCCCACCACTCCTTCCTGCTCGACGCCGGGGGGAACCCGACCCGTACGGACCCCAACTCCGAGAAGCGGATCGAGCGGATCTACGGCGCCCTGCGCCTCTCCCTCCACCCGACGGGCTACGACTGGCAGTTCCTCTCCGCCGGCACCCCGAGCTCGGGCGAGCCGAAGGCCGGGACGGTGCTCGACTCCGGCTCCGACAGCTGCAGCACCGCCACGGTGCCGCCGACGACGCAGCCCACCACCGCCACCACGACGCCCGATCAGAGCACGACCACCACCGCCCCCACGCCGGCGGCCACGTCCGGCTACTGGATGGTGGGCGCCGACGGCCACGTCTACCCCTTCGGCGCCGCCACCGGCCTCGGCGACGCCGCTCCCGCCCCGGGCGCCGACTCCGTCGACATCGAGCCCACCCCGACCGGCGACGGGTACTGGATCGTGGACTCCGCCGGCACCGTCACGGCCCGGGGCGCCGCCCCGCCGTTCGGCAGCGTCGCCCCCGGCCAACTCTCGGCCGGCGAGCACGTCACCAGCCTGTCGGCGACCCCGACCGGGAAGGGCTACTGGATCTTCACCAACCGGGGCCGGGTGCTGACGTTCGGCGACGCCGTCCACCACGGCGACATGGCCGGCGTCACCCTCAACGGCGCAGTGCTCGACTCGATCCCCACCGCGACGGGACACGGCTACTACATGGTCGCGTCCGACGGCGGCATCTTCGCCTTCGGTGATGCCGTCTTCCGGGGGTCGATGGGCGCCAAGGTACTCAACGCCCCGGTGCAGTCACTGGTCCCGGTCCCGTCCGGGGGCGGCTACTGGCTGGTGGCCTCCGACGGCGGCGTGTTCGCCTTCGACGCTCCTTTCCGGGGCTCCATGGGGGGCACACGCCTGTCCAAGCCGGTGACGGGCATGGTCCCCTACGGCAACGGCTACCTCATGGTCGGAGAAGACGGCGGCATCTTCTCCTTCTCCGACCAGGCCTTCGCCGGTTCGCTGGGCGCGCACCCGCCCGCCCGTCCGATTGTGTCGGTCGCCGCCCTCTAGACGAACAAACGGCTGGCGATCAACCCCAGCCGTTGCCGTGGAACTCCTGCTCCACCGAGCAGTGCGCCAAGCCCGCCTTGTTGGCCTTGGCGCAGACGGCCACGGCCTGGCTCTTCGACCGCCCACCGTTGAAGATCTCCGCCTCCCAGTTGGTGGCGCTGATCCTCTGGACGTGCACCCGGAAGCCGGCCGCCTTGGCCTGGGCCGCGATCTTGTTCGCCGCCGCCCCGCTGCGGATGTGCCCACCGAGAATGGATTCCCAGCCCGATGACGACGCACTGGCCGGCGGAGCCAGCGCTCCGATCGCCAACGCCGCGGTCGCCAACCCACCAATGAAGAGGCGCGCTGCGCCCCTGGTCCCAGCAATACGCACTTCGTGACCTCCCGTGTCCCCAGTCCTCACGGATGGAATTTCGGCGGGCGTTCGGCCGCCGTTCACCCAGGATACCCGGTCACTCCGGATTAAACCTGACACTCTCCGCGAATCGGACGCCATGGACAGCGTTCGTCAGCAGGTGTCGCTTCCCGAGTCGAGCACGGTCCCGGCCGGCGGCTCCGGCGTACCCGGCGTGCCGGCCGACAGGAAGGCCCAGTCGTAGCCCGTGTCGTGGAGGGTCAGCCGCAGCACGCCGAAGTTGTGCTCGATCCGCTTCTCGCTGTTGGGGTCGATCATGTTCGGGACGAAGCTCTCCTGCTCGCCGCCGCCCGTCCCGGCCACGAACTGCCGGATGCCGGACGGGTCCGGTGTACCGCTCCCCTTCTTGCCCCCGGTCGCCTTCAGGCGGGGAAACCGTTCGTAGGTGTGGTGGTGCCCGGAGAGGACGACGTCGGCGCCGGCCTGCTGCAGCACTCCCCAGATGGAGTCCAGCTTGTTGTCGGCCGAGGCCCCTTGGCCCGGCTTCACCTGCACACCGGGCTCCGCCGACATCGAATAGAAGCGGGGGTGGTGCCAGTAGGCCAGC
>JAUZEX010000710.1 GCA_030838815.1 Actinomycetota bacterium | reverse complement strand
TACGGACCCAACGGACACCCCCTCGAACAAGTCAGCAGCGGGACAGTCACCTACTACCACCACGACCAGCTCGGCAGCACCCGCGCCTTGACCAATTCCGCCGGTGCTGTCATCGCCACCTACACGTACGACCCCTACGGCAAACTCACCGCCTCCACCGGCACGGGTACGAACCCATTTGGCTACGCCGGCCAATACACCGACCAAGAGACCGGCTTCCAGTATCTCCGGGCCAGGTACTACGACCCCGCCACCGGGCAGTTCCTTGTGCGGGATCCGCTTGAGGCGACGACCAGGGCGCCTTATAGCTACGTAGCCGACGACCCTCTGAACGGAGTCGATCCGACAGGTGAGGTCCATTGGCTCTTCGGTAAGCGCAAACTATATTACGTCAATTATGATCAGGCTTTTGCCCTTGCTGACACGTGGAGGGCAGATGCCGATCTGATTAGAGCGGGTGCCCCCGTCGTGGAAGTGCTTGCGAGTTTGGGTGGCGAAATTGGCTCTGCGATCGCCCAGCTTGGCGCGGAAGCCGCTGCCGGAACTCTTGAGCATTGGGCCGATTCACTGCAAGAAACAGTTTCAGCACTGACCAAGAAGCATGGAAACGGTTGTCGCTTTCGAGTCAGCATCGGCATCGGATGGGATCATTGGTACTGGCCGCTGCCTACCCCAAAGATGACAGTCGAGTGGCGAAAGACTCCGAGTTCTAAGTGGCGGAAGAAAGACACATGAGCAGAAGCCGACGGGCCAGATTCACCGGTCAGAGGGACACATCGCACATGACGGGGCTACTAAATACGCTTTATCCCATCGCGTTCTTTGGCTCCTTCACCGCGCTTTTCATATTCGGCGCGAACAAGTCACATGGCGCCATTCGGATAGCTTTCCTTCTCTTATCCGTCATCGCGTCGATTTTGCTGTCTTATGTACTGCTAGTGACCGCCTTCGGCGGGCGATATCTACGGCAGGTCACTGGCGGGATCACGCAGGAGCAACTTCGCCGCCGCCCGAGAAAATGAGCTCTCTTAGAATATCAACCTGACCGTGTTTTGAAGAGCGTAGAGAAGTTTTCTGAACGGCTGGCCGTCACTCCCCGACAGACCGTCATCCGACGTTGTCGGGGGCGCAAGGACCGGCGGGTTTTGCCTGAAATCAGAGTCCGAGGCCGAGGTCGGGCCCGTCGATGCCTTGTGCGGGCGGGGGCCGGAGCAGCATTTCGATAGGGTCGTCCGGTCGGGTGATGCCAAGGGCGTCGTCGAGGTGGCGTTCGAGGCCGGTCCGGGGTCGGCCGGGATAGAGGTCCATCGTCCGGAGGTCGATCGACTCGAGGACGGCGTCGAGGTCGTTGACGCTGTGCTCGTGATCGGGTGCGGGGTCGGCGGTCCTGGACGCCTCGAGGAGTCGGGTGGCGAGGTCGGCTTCCCAGGCGAGTTCGGCGGGGTGGGTGAGGATCCACTGGCGGCGGTGCTGGAGGGCGGCTTCGGCGTCGGGGATCCGTTTGACGGTTCGTTCGGTGTCGCGCAGCCGGGAGCGGCTGCGCTCGAGGTCGGTGGCGGCGCGCGCCCGTTCCTTGTCAAGGCGCTGCAGGTACCGGCTCTGGGCGTCGATGCGGTCTCGGGTGGTGTCGATGGCGTGGTTGTCGTGGCGGTGGAAGCGGCGCCGTCGGGTGAGGGTGTCGAGGTGGTCTTGGTCGTCGGCGAGGCTGTGGCGGATCCGGGCGATCTGGCTGTCGAGACGAGCGACCTTCTGCTGGTTGACGGCGAGGGTGTTGCGCATGGTGGGGAGGGTCGACTGGATCTGCTGGAGGCGGCGGAGCTCGGGGCGGCGGTCGGGACCGGCGTGGGCTTCGATGTAGCCGATGGCTTGTTCGTGGAGGCGCCGGAGGGTTTCCCGGTCCTCGCCCCGATCGAGTTCCTCCCGCAGGGTCTCGGTGGCGGAGAGCTCGGCGGAGGATCGGCGCATGACGGCGGTGAGGATCTCGACGGGGGTGGGCGGGAGCTGGTGTCCGTGGCCGGTGGTGGCGGCGTCGGTGACGACGCAGACCTGGTTGTCGTGGCGGCCGCGGCTCATGCCGACGTAGAGGTGCTCTCCGGCGGTGGTGCTGTCGGCGAGGAGCACAGCGTGGTCGACGGTGACGCCTTCGGCTTTGTGGACGGTGACGGCGTAGGCGAGGGCGACGTGGTCGGCGGCGTAGCCGGCGGGGAGGGAGACCCGGCCCCATCCGTCGAGGTGGGAGACGACCAGGGCGCCGTCGTCGCGGCGGGCATCGACGTGCCAGCGGTCGCCGTTGCGGACCCAGAGCCCACCGGTGGTGACAAGGCGGCGGTCGTTGCGGGTGGTGACGATCTCGTCGCCCCGGCCGACGACCTGGGTGCCGATGGCGAGTCCGTGGGGTTCGACTTCGCCGGCGGCGACCCGCTCGGCCCGGGCCCGCAGGGCCAGGGCGTCGACCGTGGCGTGGTCGGCGGCCATGACCACCATCGACTCACCGGCGGCCCGGGCGGCCCGCCAGTGGACGAACGCCTGGTCGACCATGGCCTCCTGGGAACCGCCA
>JAUZEX010000703.1 GCA_030838815.1 Actinomycetota bacterium | reverse complement strand
CACTCCGTCCGCGAAGAAGGGGCATCGCCCTTGCGATACCCCTTCTGACCTGCACTTCCTTGTCGGGCTGGGGAGATTTGAACTCCCGACCTCTTGACCCCCAGTCAAGCGCGCTAACCAAGCTGCGCCACAGCCCGTGCACTTACCTGCCAAATCCCACTGATGTCATCGTTCGCCGATCGCCACAACTGCCGAGACGGCAAACCAGACCGGCACAGCATAGCCAGGGCCGCGGGGCGCTCATGGAAGAGATCCTCGGGCCGGAATGCGAGGGCAGTCCGAGGAACCGCCTTCGGCACGCTCGTCAGGCCGCGGGGCGCTCAGGCGTTCGCCAGCGATGCGCCGGCAGGTGCCGGTGCTCTGCGGGCTCCTGGCCGGCGGGTGGGGGGAGCATCGTCATTGCGGTGGGCGGACGGCGATGATTTCGACCTCGAAGCTGCCAGCCGGGGCCTCGTAGGTGACGGTCTCACCGGCAGCGTGACCGAGGAGGGCCTTCCCGAGCGGTGAGCCGGGTGAGACCACGTCATAGCCGGTGCCGCGCTCCTCGATGGAGCCGATGAGGTAGGTCGACGTCTCGTCGTCGCCCTCCATCCGCACCTCGACGACGGTGCCGGCCTCGACCTTGTCGGCGGACGTCGACTCGACCACCACGGCCGTCTTCAGCATCGCCTCCAGCTGGCGGACGCGGGCCTCGTTGAAACCCTGCTCGTTTTTCGCCGCGTGGTAGTCGCCGTTCTCCTTCAGGTCGCCCATCTCACGGGCCCGCTCGATCAACTCGGAGATCTGCCGTCGCGTCGGCCCCGACCGCTCAGCGAGCTCCTCGGACAGACGCCGATGAGCCTGGCGAGAAAGTTTGATGTCTTCCACAGAGGAAGCAGGTTATCCAACAGCCACGGGGCGGGGCTCGAACACGGTCATCGTCCCCAGGAAGACCTCCGGGTCCCCGGCGGTGAACAGCGCCCGGGGCCTTTCCGATGAACCGCTGCACCACCGGGACGAGCGCCTCCCACTCGTCGAGCACCGCGCCGATGGGGAGCCCGGCCCGGCGGGTAGGCCGGCCCGGGCGGGCACGGCCGGCGGCCCCTGCCGGGGACCGTCGGCGAACCGGCGGTGGTCGGCGCCACCCCATTGGGGCGACATGGAGGCCACGCTCGAGCCCTGAGGTGGACGACCATGGCCGCTAGGGTTCCGGCCGGGAAGCCGCCAAGGGTTCCAGCGGAGCGGGAGGAGCGAGGCCATGGGTGACACCGCACCGCAGGACGGGCCGCCGCCGGGAGGGCTGCTCGAGCTGGCGATGTCGAGCCTGCTGGTCAAGGCCATCTACACGGTGGTGGAGCGGGGCATCGTCGACCTCCTGGCCGACGGGCCCCGGACGTGCGCCGAGTTGGCCGACAAGGCCGGCCTCGTTCCGGCCAAGCTGGGCCAGGTGCTCCGGGCCCTCACCGCCATCGGCCTGTTCTCGGAGGACGCCGAGCACCGCTTCACCCTCACGCCGGTCGGCCAAACGCTCCAGACCGGCGATCCGAGCGCCCACCGGGAGCTGTTCCTGACCTTCGCCGGCCCGACCCTCTGGAAAGCCCTCGACCACCTTCCCGAGGCCGTCGCCACCGGCCGGACGGGGATGGATCTGGCTCACGGCGTCCCCTTCTTCGACTACTTCCAGGCCCACCCCGACGAAGGGACGATGTTCAACCGCATGATGCTGGCCACCCACGGCGCCGAGCCCGCGGCGGTGGCCGAGGCCTACGACTTCAGCTCCATCAGCCGCCTCGTCGACGTCGGCGGCGGCATCGGCACGATGCTCGTGAACGTGCTCGGCCGGCACCCTGACGTGACCGGCGTCCTCTACGACTTCCCGTCCGTCGTGGCCGAGGGAAAGGTGGCCGTCACCGCCGCCGGCCTGGCCGACCGCTGCGACTTCATCGAGGGCGACTTCTTCCAGGCGGTGCCCACCGGCGGCGACGCCTACCTGCTGTCCCACATCATCCACGACTGGGACGAGCCGAACTGCCTCACGATCCTCCGCAACTGCCGGGCCGCCATGGGCTCCGGCGGTCGGCTGCTGCTGGTCGAGTGGGTCCTGCCCGACGGCAACGAGCCACACCCCGGCAAGATCCTCGACCTCGGCATGCTCGCCCTCGTCGGCGGCCAGGAACGCAACACGGCCGAGTACCGGGATCTCCTGGCCCAGGCCGGTTTCCGCCTCGACCGCGTCGTTCCGACCGCCACGCCAGCCAGCATCGTGGAAGCGACGCCGACCGCGACGTCCTCACCCTGACGGCGCGAGAGCCCCGACCAGCCGGCCGTCCACACCCCTCAGAAGCGGTGCACCACCCATTCGACGCCCTGGAGGAAGCGGTAGCCGAGGTAGACGACCATGGCCGCCCCCAGGAATTTCAGGTGCCGGGGGACGGGCGGGAGCTCCTCCTCGGCGGCGGGGGCCCGGTCACCGTCAGGGCCGGTCGACGGGCGGCTCCGCCGGTCCGGGCCCGGTTCGGCGGCACCAGCCCGGCCGGGCTCGACCGGGCGGCCGCACTTCGGACAGGTCCCGTCGGGGTTGACGGTCGGCGGGGACAGGAAACGGTCGCAGGTCGGACACCAGGGCACCGTCCCTCACCGAGCCCTTCGCTGTGCGGCCAACCCGGTCATCGCGCTGGCACGAGCTGCGTGCGGGGCCCCGCCCGCATGACCTGGCCCGGCAGCGTCCGGCCGACGATCTCCTCGGCGAGGTGGGCGGCGGCGATCAGCCCGTCGAGCGAGATGCCTGTGGCCACGCCGAGGTCCTCCACCATATGGACGAGGTCCTCGGTGGCGATGTTGCCGGAGGCACCCGGCGCGTAGGGGCAGCCGCCGAGGCCGCCGATGGAGGCGTCGAAGCGGGTCACACCCCGCTCCAGGGCGGCGTAAGCGTTGGCCAGGC
>JAUZEX010000681.1 GCA_030838815.1 Actinomycetota bacterium | reverse complement strand
GCACCGCTCCCGCTTCCATCATCTGGTGCTTGTCCTGCGTTTCTCCGCCGCTCGGGCGGATGGGAGATCTTGGCTGAAACCAGGCTGACTTTGCAAGAAGAGATCTACTTTGTTGTTTCTGAGGTTTCTGAGGTTCTTGTTACGGTAGCGGCATAGAAGGCGATCGCCGCCGCGCTGGCGACGTTGAGGGAGTCGGCGGCCGACCGCATGGGAATCGTCAGGCGCCGGTCGGCGGCGGCCAGGACGGCGGGGGAGAGGCCGGGCCCCTCGGCGCCGAGGAGGACGGCGACGCGCTCCCCGGGGCCGGGATCCCATCCGGCCAGCGGTTCGGCGTCGGCGGCCGGCGTGAGGGCGGCCAGGGTGAACCCGGCGTCGCGCACGGTGGAGATCGCCTCCGGCCACGGCGCCAGGCGCGTCCAGGGCACGGACAGCACGTGGCCCATCGAGACCCGCACCGACCGCCGGTAGAGGGGATCGCAGCACCGGGGGGAGAGGAGCACGGCGTCGAGGCCCAGGCTGCCGGCGCTGCGGAAGATGACCCCCAGGTTCTCGTGGTCGTTGATGTCCTCCAGGACGGCGACCCGCCGGGCCCCGCCCAGGACGGCGGACGGGTCGGGGAGCGGCCACCGGTCGGCGGCGGCCAGCACGCCCCGGTGGACCGGGAAACCGGCCACGGCCTGGAGGGTCGGCTGGTCGGCCACCAGCACCGGCGCGCCGAGGCGGGCCAGTTCGGCGCCCAGCCCCTCCAGACGGATGCCGTCGACCAGGACGGACCGGATCCGCCGGCCGGACGCCAGGAGCCGACGGAGGGCGTGGGCCCCCTCGGCCACGAAGAACCCGGGGTGGCCGTCCCCGGCGGTCTCCATCCGGCGCCGGACCCGGGCGTCGTGCAGGTCCCGGTAGTCGTCGACCCTGGGGTCGGCGGGGTCGGAAACGGCGACGGCAGCGATGGGCCGCTCCACCGGAGCTCTACAACACCCGCAGGGCGGCGGCGGCGTCGCGCTCGCGCCGGGTCAGGGCCCGGAGGACGGCGGTGTCGCCTTGGCGCCGCCGGGCCACCTCGACCAGGGTGGCTATGGCGAGGCCGGTAGCGGCGGGCGGCAGCGGCGGCGGCGCGACCCCGAGGCTCACGGCCAGGTCGTCGGCGTGGACGACCAGCTCGATGAGCCGGGTCACGAGGTACTCGTCGAGGGTCAGCACGAGACCGCCGTAGACCCGCACGAGACGCCCGGCGGACTCGGCCGCCAGCCGGGCCCGGATCCGGGCCGCAGCTCCGGCCCAGGCGGGGGGGAACTCCTCGGGGCTCCCGGGGGCGGCCTCGACCCCCCGTTGGCGGATGGCCCGGTTCACGTCGTCGTCGATGTCCGTCGAAGCGGCGGCGACGGCGGCGTAGTAGTCCGCGGCCGAGAGGGGCTCCGGACCGGGGTCCGGCTCGGGGCCGTCCAGGTAGCCCTCGGCCGACGTGACGGCCCGCAGCAGGTGCCCGGCCAGCCCCCGGAGGCTGAATTCCGCCAGGGTGCTGGGCCCGTCGAACCGCTCGAGGAGCGTCGGTTCCCGGACCAGCGCCGTGGTGGCGTCGACGGCGTCGCAGAACAGCGGGCGGATCTCGGTCACCGCGGGGAACCTATCTTCGGCGTGGGTAGCGTCGTCGGCATGGATCGGTGGCTGGTCGACGGGATGAACGTGATCGGCTCCCGTCCGGACGGCTGGTGGCGGGACCTCGACGCCGCCGTGGCCCGCCTGGCCCGGTGCCTGGCCGCCTGGGCGGCGGCGGAGGGACACGACGTCACGGTGGTCTTCGACGGCCGGCCCCCGCCAGAGCTCGACGAGGTCGACCTCGGGGGGCTGAAGGTGGCCTTCGCCGGGAAAGGCCGCTCGGCCGACGACGAGATCGTGCGCCGGGTGGGCATCGACCCCGACGCCGGCTCCCTGCGGGTGGTGACCAGCGACCGGCCGCTGGCCGAGCGTGCCCGGGCCGCCGGGGCGGGCGAGGTGGTGGGGGCGGGCGGATTCCGGCGGATGCTGGATCGCTACTGCTGATAGCCCTCGACGGTGGTGGCGTCGCGGACGTTGGCGTCCTCGGGGTCGCGGCCGGCGTGGCGGCTGGCCCGGCGCTGGCGGAGGAGGTCCCAGCACTGATCGAGGGCGACCTCGACCGTCTTGAGGCGGGCCTCCTGCTGCGTGTCGAGGCCCTCA
The DNA here is from genome assembly GCA_030838815.1 of Actinomycetota bacterium. GTDB lineage: Bacteria > Actinomycetota > Acidimicrobiia > IMCC26256 > BP-133 > BP-133. The sequence goes on along the minus strand of JAUZEX010000681.1, from coordinate 4,097 downwards.
CCCGCCCGGCTCGACTCGAGGAGGCTGTGCTCCTCGGCCACGAGGTCGTTGATCTGGCTGAGTACGGCGTCGTCGTCCATGCGCGAGAACGCTAGCGGAGGCCCCAAGTGCCAGGCTGGAGCGGTGCCAGCCCCATCTCCGACATCCAGGGAGCTCGTCGTCCTGGGGACGGCCAGCCAGGCCCCCACCCGCCAGAGAAACCACAACGGGTACCTCCTGCGGTGGGACGCCGAGGGCCTGCTCTTCGACCCCGGCGAGGGGACCCAGCGCCAGATGCTCCTGGCCGGCGTGGCGTCGTCGGCGATCACCCGCATCTGCGTCACCCACTTCCACGGCGACCACTGCCTCGGCCTGCCCGGCGTCCTCCAGCGCCTGTCCCTCGACCAGGTGGCCCACCCCGTCGGCGTCTGGTACCCGGCCGGCGGCCAGGAGTTCTTCGACCGGCTGCGGCGCTGCGCCCTCTACAACGACACGGCCGACATCCGGCCGCACCCCGTCCCCCTCGGCGGGCTTGTCGACCCCGGCCCCGAACCGTTCACCCTGTTGGCGGCGCGGCTCGACCACCGCACGGAGACGCTGGGCTGGCGGATCGAGGAACCCGATGGACGCCGGATGCTCCCCGACCGTTTGGCGGCGGCCGGTGTCACCGGCCCCGACGTCGGCCGGCTGCAACGGGAAGGCTCGCTGATCACGGCGGACGGGCGGGAGGTGACGCTCGCCGCCGTGAGCGAGCCCCGACGCGGCCAGGTGTTCGCCTTCGTGATGGACACCCGCCTCTGCGACGCCGCCTTCGCCCTCGCCGAGGGCGCCGACCTGGTCGTGTGCGAGTCGACGTTCCTCGAGCGCGACGCCGACCTCGCTGCCGCTTACGGCCACCTGACGGCCGCCCAGGCGGCCCGCATTGCCGCCGAAGCCGGGGCCCGGCGGCTCGTCCTGACCCATTTTTCGCAGCGTTATCCGGACGAGAGCGATTTTTCCGCCGAAGCCGGGGAAATCTTTCCCGATGTGGTGGTGGCCCGGGATCTCATCCGGGTTCCGGTACCGCCCCGAACGGGGTAAGCGCTCTGCGACGGCGAAGAAGGAGACGACGAGACACCATGAGCCTGGGCAACACGACGCTCGACCGTGACCAGACCTCGGTGGTGGGCGGCGACTACGCCCCCGGCGAGGACCGGCCACTCCGGGGCTACGCCGCCCTCATGGGCGTCTACGGCGGGGCCGTGGCCGCCGGCGTGGTGGCCCTGCGGCGCCGGAACCGGACGCTGGCCGACGTGCGGCTGGCCGACGTCGCCCTGGTCGGGGTGGCCACCCACAAACTCGCCCGGCGCATGTCGAAGGACAGCGTCACGAGCCCCCTGCGGGCTCCGTTCACCCGCTACGAGGGGGTGTCGGGCCCGGCCGAGCTCCAGGAGGGCGCCCGGGGCTCGGGGATCCGCAAGGCCGTCGGGGAGCTCGTCAGCTGCCCCTTCTGCCTCAGCCAGTGGATCGCCACGGGCTTCACCTTCGGCCTCATCGCGGCTCCCCGGGCGACCCGGTGGGCGGCGTCGGTCTTCGCCTCGCTGGCCCTGGCCGACTTCCTCCAGTTCGCCTACGCCTGGGCGGAACAACAGGCGGAACGGTGATGTTGGGACGGTCGGCGTCACATCCGCCCGGTTCGCCCGTTTCGTACGTCGCGGGGTGCTTAAGGAACAGGGTAGGGCTTGCCGTTAGGGGCAAGAGAGGCCCCGTCATGGAGAATTAGGGCAGAACTTGCGGAACACGTCGGCCCGCCACGACGTTGTACCGGTGCCCACTGAAAATATTTACAAGGAGTGAGCGGCCATCAGCACCAAGGCTACCCATCGAGACCCTAGCGGTCCCTCCCTCGATCTGGCCCGCCTGTACCTCGAGGAGATCGGCGCCCGAGCCGTACCCGGGCCCGCCGAGCAGCTCGACCTGGGCCGGCGCGTCGCCGAGGGTGACGAGGCGGCCAAGTGGGAGATGGTCGAGGCGAACCTGCGCCTCGTCGTCTACTGGGCCAAGCGCTACCAGCGCTCCGGGATGGACTTCCTGGATCTCGTCCAGGAGGGCACGATCGGCCTGGTCCGGGCGGTCGAGAAGTTCGACTGGACCAAGGGCTACCAGTTCTCCACCTATGCCACCTGGTGGATCCGCCAGGCCCTCCAGCGAGGGATCCAGCGGACCCGCACCACCATCTATGTCCCCGCCGACGCCGCCGACCGGCGCCGGGCGCTCGAGAAGATCGTCGAAGACCTCGAAGAGCGCCTCGGCCGGCCCCCCACCGACGAAGAGGTCGTGGCCGAGTCGGGCCTCGCCCATGAACAGGTCGAAGCCGCCTTCGACGTCGCCCAGGTCGTCGCCTCGCTCGACCAGCCCGCCCGGGCTGGCGGCGAAACGACCCTCGGCGAGCTGGCGGCCGCCGACCAGACGGCCGCCGTCGAGGAGACCGTCCTCGAAGACGTGGCCAGCGACGAGCTGCACCGGGCCGTCAAGCGCCTTCCGGCCCTGGAACGGTCCGTGGTCGAAGTCCGCTTCGGCCTGGCCGGCGAGGCGCCGGCCGGTGTGACCGCCGCCGCGGCCAAGCTGCACATGTCCCGCCGCCGCCTCCGCGACGTGGAGGCCCGGGCGTTGGCCCTTCTGGCCGAGAGCCCGGAGCTGGCCGGCGGGGCGCAAGCCGCCTAGAGAGCATGACGGAGCCCGGGTCGGAGCAGACGCTTCCGGCCCGGGCCCTGTCGCGCCCGCCCCCGCTCTACATCGCCGCCCGCACCTCGGAGTTCACGCTGCGGGACGGGAGCAGGGTCCTGGTCCGCCCGGGAGGGCCCGCCGACCGGGCACTCCTGGTGGAGGAGTTCGAGCGGCTCTCTCCGGAGTCGCGCTACCGGCGCTTCTTCGCCCCGCTCCAGAAGCTTCCCGACCGCCTCCTCGACGCCCTCACCTCGATCGACTACGTCAACCATTTCGCCTGGGCGGCGCTGGCCCGGGAGGACGGGCGGTGCCACGGGGTCGGGGTCTCGCGCTACGTCCGGCTGCCCGACCCGACGGCGGCCGAGGCCGCCGTGACCGTGGTCGACGACTGGCAGGGGCGGGGCCTCGGCCGGATCCTCCTCGACGCCCTGGTCCTCGAGGCGCTGGAGAACGGGATCACGCGCTTCGAGGGCGACGTGCTGGTCGAGAACCGCCCGATGCAGGAGCTGCTCCGGCGGACGGGCGCCCGCTTCTCACCCGAAGGTTCCGGGGTGCTCCGGTTTTCGATCGACCTCCCGGCCCGGGACGAGGCCCTGCGCCGCTCACCGTTCGGCGACCTGCTGCGGGCCCTGGCCAAGGGCGACGTGTCGCTCTACCAGGACGAGCCCTGTCCCTGGCTGTCCGGCCCGACCAGGCCGGACGGGGATTCCTCAGGTCTGGAGGGGTAGCAGTGCGTCGGCCATCGCCTCCAGCGTGGCCGTCGGCGACACTGTTCCTCCTTTCGACGGGGGCGGGCCGGCGGGGCGCACGACGAACTTGGAGAACCCGGCGGCCACGAACTCCTCGATCCGCCGGACGGCGCCGTCGAGGCCCAACGGGACGAGGACGGCGGGGTCGAGCCCCGGCCGGCGCCGGGCGATGGACGCCAGGAGCACCTCCGGGATGCTGTCTTTCCCATTGGCGAGGCTGTCTTTCCCATTGGAGAGGCTGGCGTCGAGATAGGTGAGGCTCACGCCGAAGTGCTCGGGATCGATGCGCCGTCCGGCGGCCGCCGCCTCCCGTTCGATGACCGCCCGCCCCTCGGCCGCCTCCTCAGGTGTCACGAGGCTCGGGAGCCAGCCGTCCGCCAGCCGCCCGGCCCGGACCAGGGCTGGGGGGGAGTTGCCACCGACCCACAGGTCGAAGGGCTGCTGGACGGGGTCCGGCCGGACCCGCACGCCGTCGACCACCTCGCCGCCGAGGTAGCGGCGGACGAGGACCAGGGCGGTGTCGAAGGCCTGGCCCCGGGTCTGCCCGGCGGGGATCGGGAATGCCGCCCGCTCGGCCGGGTCGGGAAGCCCAAGGCCGAAGGCCACGAGCAGCCGGCCCCCCGACAGCCGGTCGAGGGAGGCCAGCTGCTTGGCCACCACCGC
>JAUZEX010000069.1 GCA_030838815.1 Actinomycetota bacterium | reverse complement strand
TGCCGAACGAGATGGCGGAACTGGAAGCGCTCCTGATGGAGCGGTCACTGACGGACATGGAGCTGGTCCGAGCCACGGACTCGGCGCCCGACTATCGGATCCTTCCCGATGCCACCGTGGTGAAGATCGGCGGTCAGAGCGTGATCGACCGGGGTCGGGCGGCGGTCTACCCCCTCGTCGAGGAGCTCGTCGCGGCTCGGAAGGATCACCAGCTCCTGATCGGAACCGGGGCCGGGACCCGGGCCCGGCATCTCTATTCGATCGCCGCCGATCTCGGTCTGCCGACGGGCGTGCTCACGGAGATCGGGTCTTCGGTGGCGGGCCAGAACGCCTCCATGCTCGGCCACCTCATGGCGAAGTACGGCGTCTCCACGGTCGAGGGGGCTGGACTGTCGGCGGTCCCCCTGTATCTGGCCGAGGTCCGGGCGGTCATCTTCGGCGGCATGCCGCCCTTCCAGATGTGGATGCGGCTCCCCGAGGAGGGTTTGATCCCGCCCTACCGCACCGACGCGGGGTGTTTCCTCCTCGCCGAGACGTTCGGCTGCAAGGCGATGATCTACGTCAAGGACGAGAACGGCCTCTACACCGGCAACCCGAAGACGAAGCCCGACGCCGAGTTCATCCCCCAAGTCACCGTCGACGAGATGCAGGCCATGAACCTGCACGACGCGGTGATCGAATTCCCGGTTCTCGACCTCCTGAAGTCGGCCCGGCACGTGCGGTCAATTCAGGTCATCAACGGGCTGGTTCCGGGAAATCTCACCCGGGCCCTCGCCGGCGAGCACGTCGGCACGATCATCTCGGCGGCCTGAGGAGGAACGCGAAATGACCGACGCCACATCCGCCACCAAGCACGTGCCTTCGTCGCTGGCCCGTCAGACGCTGCTCGACCGGGATCTGATCCGGCCGGTGACGGACCGGCCTCCGATCCGCCTGCTGCCCTGGCTCAACGTCATCAAGATCGGCGGCCGCTCGATCATGGACCGGGGACGGGAGGCCATCTTGCCCCTGGTCGACGAGCTTCGCCGGGCGTTGCCCGAACACCGCATGCTCATCCTCACGGGCGCTGGGATCCGGGCCCGCCACGTCTACAGCGTGGGACTCGACCTGGGCCTCCCCACCGGCGCCCTGTCCGGTCTGGCAGCCAAGGAAGCGGGCCAGAACGGGCACCTCCTCGGTGCCCTCCTGGCCAACGAGGGCGTGTCCTACATTGACCACCCGACGATCGCCAATCAGCTGGCCATCCATCTGGCCGCCAGCCGGGCCGTCGTCGGTAGCGCCTTCCCTCCGTACCACCATCACGAGTTCCCGACGGCGGTCGGGAGGATCCCGCCGCACCGGGCCGACACCGGCGCCTTCCTGATCGCCGACGAGCTCGGGGCGCGATCCCTGACTCTGGTAGAGGACGTCGACGGTCTCTACAGCGCTGATCCGAACAACCCCGGTGGAGGAACGGCCGAGTTCATCCCGCAAGCCTCGGCGTCGGAACTGACGGGCTTTGCGACGCTGCCGTTCGACCGCATGCTCCTCGAGGTGATGGCCGCCGCCAAGCATCTGGAGCGCATCCAGATCATCAACGGGCTGGTGCCGGGCAACCTCGTCCGGGCCCTCCGGGGCGAACATGTCGGGACGATCGTCCATTCCGCCTGAACGTCACAACGACGCCGCGACGTCGTCACGCCGCTACGTCGTCAGCTCGAGGGTTCGGCGTCGTCCAGCGTTGCGAGATGGTCGAGGAGGCGGGCCACCGCCTGGGACGACTCGTAACGCCAGGACGCCACGACCCGGGAGCCCTCGCCCTCATGGAACTGGTCCGAGAGGCGCTGGAACAGCGGGTCGAACACGGCCCGCTGGGCGGCCACCAGCGCCCCCAGCGCTTCTCCCGCCCGCTGACGCAGCAACACCTTGGCCAGGAGGGCGCTGCGGACCTCGCGCAGGTGCTGCACCGGCTCGCCGCGCCACTGGGCCACCGCCTTCCTGCCCTTCCCCGTGGCCTGGTAGACCATCCGCGTCGGCCCGGGGTCGCCCGGCTCCTCGCCGGCGGTGACGATCATCCCCTGCTCCTCCAGACGACCGAGGGCCCGGTAGACGAGGGGTCGCGGCACCGTCCACACCTCTCCCAGCGGCGTGGCCCGGGACAGCGTGCGGGCCACGGCGAAACCGTGCGACGGCGCTTCGGATAGGAGGGCGAGGACCACCCACTCGGTGAGTGAGAGCCCGGGCCCCTCGCTCGGCGTCATGCCGCGGACGCTAGTCGTCCCCGGAGCCCGTTTCGGGACGTCATCCGTCGCTACACCGGATAGACGACCACCTCAGTCGCCTTTACCGACACCCACACGGGGCCTCCGTCGCCGAGTCGCAGATCGGCCACGGCGCCCGGCGTCACCTCGGCGATGATGGGCAGGGGGCCGCCGACCCGCACCCGGACGCGCTCGCCTTCCAGGTCGAGGCTCTCCGCCGTCCCCTGCCAGACGTTGCGGGGCGTGCCGGCCGGCGGTTGCCGGTAGAGCGACACGGCATGAGGATGTACCACGGCGAACACCTCGCCCCGGCCCGCGCCCGGGGCCACGAGCCGGCCGGCCGCGCCGATGAGCACCTCGTCACCCGCCGCCCGGCCCTGGAAGAGGTTCACGCCCACGAGATCAGCGACGTAACGGGACCGGGGCCGCTCCGAGATCTCCTGCGGCGTGCCGGACTGCGAGATGTGTCCCGCCTCGAGGACGACGAGCCGTTCGGCCAGGGCGATGGCCTCCATCGGATCGTGGGTGACGAGAACGCGGACCCCGTCGTACCCGTCGAGCTGGCGGCGGAGCTCCCGGCGTGTTTCCAAGCGGGTGCTGGCGTCGAGGGCGGCCAACGGCTCGTCGAGAAGGAGGAGCCTCGGTTCGGTGGCCAGAGCCCGGGCCAGGGCAACCCGCTGCGCCTGCCCCCCGGACAGCTGCTTCGGCTTGCTCATCCTGAACTCCGAGAGGCCCACGCGGTCAAGCCATTCCGAGGCCCGGGCCCGGGCCTCGGCCTTGGGGACGCCGCGGGCGCGGAGCCCGAAGGCGACGTTCTCGAGAGCGGAGAGATGGGGGAAGAGGACGTAGTTCTGGAACACGACGCCGACCGGGCGGGCCTCGGCCGGGACGTGCTCACCGGTGGCGGTGTCGTCGAGGACGCGGCCGTCGAGCACCACCCGCCCTTCGTCGGGGACGAGCAGCCCGGCCAGGATCCGCAGCAGCGTCGTCTTCCCGGCGCCGTTCGGCCCGAGGAGACCCACGAGCCGCCCGGGCTGCACCTCGAGTTCGACCTCCAGATCGAGGGTGCCGAGCCGGGTCCGGACCTGGGCATGCAGCCCCCGTTCGCCGACCGTCAGCTCAGGACACTCCGAGCCATCGGTCCCGGAGACCGACGAGAACCGCCAACGACACGAGGAGGAGCACCAGGCTGAGCACGATACCCGTCTCGGGATGCGAGGACTCCAGTGACAGGTAGACGGCCAGCGGCATCGTCTGGGTCGTCCCCGGATAGTTGCCGGCAAACGTGATGGTGGCGCCGAACTCGCCCAGCGCCCGGGCCCAGCACAGGACGGCCCCCGCGCCGAGCGCCGGACCGGCGAGGGGCAGCGTGACGCGCCGGAAGACGGTCCAGCGGCTGGCGCCGAGCGTACGGGCGGCGTCTTCGTAGCTGCGGTCGAGGGACCGGAAGGCGGTCTCGGCGGTGATCACCAGGAACGGCATGGCCACGAATGCCTCGGCCAGGATGGCGCCCTTCGTGGTGAAGGGAAGCACGATGTGGAACCAGCGCTCCAGGTACTGCCCGATGATCCCTCGCCGCCCGAAGGCGTAGATCAGGGCGATGCCTCCGACAACCGGTGGCAGGACCATCGGCAGCACGGTGAGGGCCCGCAGGAGACGGCGCCCGGGGAAGTCGATGCGGGCCAGCACCCACGCCAGGGGCAGTCCGAACAGCACGCAGAGGGCTACGGCGGCCAGGGACGTCTCGAGCGACAGGCGCAGGGCGGTGCGGACGTCGGGCGAGCCGAGGTCTGATGGGACCGACCGCCATGGCGCCCGCCACAGGAGGCCGACCAGCGGCAACACGAAGAACAGTGCCGCCACCGACCCTGCCGCCAGAGCCAGGAGCGGCGGCCGCTCCGGGCGGCGGCGGCTCATGCGAGCGGGAGGAAGCCGTACTTGGCGAGGATGTTCTGCCCCTGGGCGGCGATCACGAAGGCGATGAAGGCGTTGGCGATGTCGGCGTGGCCGCCCTGCTTCAACCGGGCGATCGGATAGTTGGCGAACACGTTGATGTCGTCGGGGATGTCGATCGTCTCCGAGTTCGACGATGCCGCTTTGGAGTCGGTGAGGTAGACGATCCCGGCGTCGACCGCTCCGGTCGTGACCTTCGTCACGACGCCCTTCACGTTGGCCTCGAGCGACTTGGGCGGATGGGCTCCGGTGTCGACCTTGGCGTTGGCCAGGATCTGCTTGGCGTAGTCACCGCACGGCACACCGTCGGCGCAGCGGACCCAGGCCACACGCTCGAAGTCCTTCACCGACCGGACGCCCTTGGGGTTGCCCTTGCCGACGATGACGGCCAGGCGGTTCCTGGTGAACGGCCTGGCGTCCTGGGCGGCGCCGGTGTCGGTCGTCTTCTTCATGTTGGCGTCGTCGGCCGAGGCGAAGACGTCGGCCGGAGCTCCGGCCTTGGCCTGGTTGGCCAGCGTGGACGACGAGTCGAAGGAAAACTTCACGTGGACCCCGGGATTGGCCGCCTCGAACGCCTTCCCCATCTCGGTGAAGGAGTCGGTCAGCGAGGCGGCGGCCAGCACCGTCATGTCTCCGGCCAGCTTGGCCGTCGTCGTCGTGGCCGGTGCCGCCGTGGTGGTCGTGGCGGAGGCGTTGCTCTGGTCATCCTTGCCGCAGGCGGCGGCAAGAAGCGTGAGGGCGACCAGGATCGGGAGCCAGGGCCGGAGCGCGATCGAACGTGAGCTGCGACGAGTCATGGTTACGGAAAGTAGTCCACCTGCGACTAGGTGTCACGGAGATACGACTGGATGAGAGCCTCCGCGAACTGGAAGGATCACCCGGGGCGGTGCTGGGGCGCCGTCGGTCCGCGGGCCAACGGGAGGAAACCAGATGCGCAGGTGGATGGCGTCGATCGCCGCGTCGTTGGCGGTCCTGGCACCGACGGCGGGTGCGATCCTGGCCGATGCCCGGCCGTCGCACGCGGCGGGGAACACGGTCGAGGTCGACGACTCCGACCGCGATCCGAACAACTGGAAATACGTCCCCGCCGACCTCACGGTGGCGCCGGGGACGACGGTCACGTGGCACAACGGCGGCCAGTACTCGCACACCGTCAAGGCGAATGACGGATCGTTCGACTCGGGCTACATCGTCCCGGGCGCCCAGTGGCAGCACACCTTCGACAAGCCCGGCGAGTACCCCTACCACTGCGAGCCGCATCCCTGGAAAAAGGGCGTTGTCCACGTGAAGTAGGTCTTCGGGGATAATGGACGCCGTTCGTAGCGACCCGGGGAGAAGTGGGATGCGCAAGGGAATGTCGTCTGCTGCCGCGGCCTTCGTCGTGCTCCTGTCGGGAGCGGGCGTGTTCCTGGGGATCCCCCGGGCCACGGCCGCCGACAGCCAGGTGAAGATGGTGGAGGGCTCGCCGAGCGACTACACCACGTGGAAGTTCGCCCCCGAGGAGATCACGGTCCCGGTCGGGTCCACGGTCGTGTGGCACAACGACGGAAAGCAGCAGCACACCGCCACCGCCAAGGACGGTTCCTTCGACTCGCCGTACCTCAACTCGGGGGAGAACTTCCAGTTCAAGTTCTCAGTCCCGGGGGACGTCAAATACGTCTGCAAACCGCACGAGGCATTGGGGATGGTCGGGGTCATCCACGTGACCGGCGCCTCGACGCCGACCACGCCGGCGACCACCGCCACGACGCAGCCGTCCTCTTCCGCCACGACGGCGACCACCCCGGTCGGTTCGGCGTCCACCACCACCGCCAAGGCCAGCTCCGGGTCGTCCACGACAACGACGGCGACAACGGCTGCGGGAGGGTCGACGACCACCACGCTGGCGCCTGCCCTGACCCCGACCAGTGCGCCCGACTCGGCCTCGAGCACCACGACGACCACGACCGCCGCGGGGTCTTCCAGGGAAGGCGCGCAGGCCGCCCGCAAGGGCTCCAAGAACGACAAGAGCAGCCCTGTGGGCATCGCCTTTGCGGCGGTGGCAACGCTCCTCCTGGGCGCCGTGTCGGTCAGGCTCCTGGCGTCCAAGCCCTGATCCGACGGGCCCAGGGACCGGCCCTGACCAGCGGAAAGACCTGGAAGAAGGTGCCGCTCGTCGTGGACCTGCCACCATTTATCGCACGCCCGAAAGATTCCTGTTGCATATGGATGCCCTAGAAGAGCTACATTTGTCCCATTGGCCCTGAGAGGGGGCCTGTGTGGTCGGCCCTCGTGTATCGAGGCCGGCCAAGGGGGGACCGGGCTGGTTGGCGCGGTGTCGAGGCGCCAGTGGGTCACGGGGAGGTGATCGGAGAGCTCTTCCGGTCCCCCGGGAGTACGGATCGCTGAGGTATCCGTCAGTAGGCGGGCTGCCCTTGCGGTTCGGCAGGCTGCACAGAAATCATCGGACTAACGAGTGCTGGTGAAGTCGACCAGCCAAGAGCTAACTAGTTGCTTTGAGACTAGTTGAACCCTACGCCTGGAACAACTGGTTCGTCAAGGCAGTGGCCGAACGAATCATTGGAGGGAAGCCTGTATGTCACCTCTTGACACTCCTATTGAGCGTCGAACAGTCCTGAAGGGTTTTTTGATAGCAGGGCCAACACTGGCAATCGCCGCCCGCCTGGGTCTCGCTGACGGGGCGAACGCCTTCCCGACGAAGACCGACGAAGCTCCTGACATCCAGGACTTCACGGACATCTTCGTCGCCAGCCAGCAGCCCACGGTCTACGACCTCAAGATCGAGATCAAGCCCGACAACCGGGTGCTCCTCGAAGGCCCCCGGGCCGAGGTTGGCCAGGGCTTCTTGACCATGATCAGCATGCTGGTTGCGGACCACCTCGACGTGCCCTACGCCAACATGGACACCACCCTGTCGCCGGCCGAGCAGAAGCGCTCCGCGGCGCAGATCACCGGTGGGTCGCACAACACCCGGGCGCTGTGGGACCCGGCCCGGATCATCTGCGCCCAGATGCGGGGCCAGCTGATGGCGGCCGGCTCGCAGAAGCTCGGCGTTCCGATCTCGTCGCTCCGCACGTCGGACGGCTATGTCATCGCCACCGACGGCCGCAAGGTGTCCTACGGCGAGCTCACCGCTCTGGCGGCCAGCCTTCCGCTGGCCAAGGCGGCGCTGCCGAAGACGGCCAAGGACTTCAAGATCATCGGGAAGGGCCAGACCCGGTACGGCCTCGAGAAGATGGTCGTGGGCAAGTTCCAGTACACCA
>JAUZEX010000634.1 GCA_030838815.1 Actinomycetota bacterium | reverse complement strand
GACGAGCCCCTCGAACACCTGGATCCGGCTGCCCGACGGGCCCTGGCGGTGCTGCGGGCCCAGGCCCCGGAGGAGCCGTCGTTCCGCCAGGTGCTGGTGACGACCTACGAGGAGCCGCTGATCCGGCGGCTGCGGGGCTCGATTCCCAACACCCACCTCATCTACGTGCGCCCGTCCACCGGCTGAGCCGGCCGAGAAACTTCGGACGAACGCCGGACGCACGCCAGCGGTTCGCCGTCTGCCCCGGGCATCGAACGACGCCCGACGAGGAGGACGGTGTTGAAGCTCAAGACTGCGCTGGCCATCGAGACGGAAGGTCTCGTCAAGAGGTTCGGCAAGAAGACCGCGGTCGACGGGATCGACCTCGCCGTCCCCGCCGGGACCGTGTACGGGGTCCTCGGGCCCAACGGTGCCGGGAAGACGACGACCATCCGGATGCTGGCCACGCTGCTCCGCCCCGATGGCGGCTCGGCCCGGGTGCTCGGCCATGACGTCGTCACCGAGGCCGACGCGGTGCGGGGCTGCGTCAGCCTCACCGGGCAGTTCGCCTCCGTCGACGACGAGCTGACCGGCCGGGAGAACCTCGTCCTCATCGGGCGGCTGCTCGGGTTCGCCCGCCGCCGGGCCGAGGAGCGGGCCACCGAACTGCTCGACGCCTTCGGGTTGGCGGAACCGGCCGACCGGCTCGCGCGGACCTACTCGGGGGGCATGCGCCGGCGGCTCGACATCGCCGCCAGCATCGTCGTCACCCCGGAGCTGCTGTTCCTCGACGAGCCCACCACCGGCCTCGATCCCCGCAGCCGCAACCAGGTGTGGGAGATCGTGCGGGTCCTGGTCGCCGCCGGTACGACGGTGCTGCTCACGACCCAGCACCTCGACGAGGCCGACCGGCTCGCCGACCGACTCGCCATCATCGACCGGGGGAAGGTCATCGCCGAAGGCACGCCGGGCGAACTGAAGTCCCTCGTCGGGGCCACGACCCTCGACGAGGTCTTCCTCGCCCTGACCGGCCTCACCGCTGACGAAGCGACGATGCAGGAGGACGCCGCGTGACCACCACGACCACCATCTCTGGGCCCGCCTTCAGCGAGGCGGCCCTCCGGGCGGCGCTGTCGGTCGAGGCCCGACCACCGCGAGCGGGCGCCCTGGCGGCATCGGTCTGCTTCGCCTGGCGGGCGATGCTCAAGATCAAGCACGTGCCGATGCAGCTCTTCGACGTGACCGCCTTCCCGATCATGTTCGTGCTGCTCTACACCTACCTGTTCGGCGGGGCGCTGGCCGGGTCGCCGCGGGAGTACCTCCAGCAGCTCCTGCCCGGGATCCTGGTCATGACGCTGTGCTGGATCACGATGTATACCGGCCAGGGCCTGAACACCGACATCTCCAAGGGCGTGTTCGACCGGTTCCGCTCCCTGCCGATCTGGCGGCCGGCGGTCCTGGTCGGCATGCTGCTGGCCGACACCGTGCGCTACCTCGTGGCCTCGGTGGTCATCGTCAGCCTCGGCCTGGCCCTCGGGTTCCGCCCCCACGGCGGCCCCCTCGGCGTCGTCGCCGCGGTGGCCCTGCTGCTGGTCTTCGCCTTCAGCCTGTCATGGGTGTGGACCGCCGTCGGCCTGCGCATGCCGACCCCGGAGGCGGTCATGCACATGAGCATGACCGTGCTCTTCCCCGTCACCTTCGCCAGCAACGTGTTCGTCGATCCCCACACCATGCCGGGCTGGGTCCAGGTGTTCGTCAACCACAACCCGATCACCCACCTGACTACCGCCGCCCGCGGGCTCATGCACGGCACGTTCGCGGCCGGCGAGGTGGCCTGGGTGCTGGCCTGGAGCGCGGCACTGGTGGTGGTGTTCGCGCCGCTCACCATGCGGCTGTACGCCAAGGAGCGGTAGCCGTGGGTCTGTCGAACGCCGCCGTCCTCGAGGCCGTCCAGCACCGCCAGGCGCTGACCGGGTACTGCCACCGGATCCTGGGCTCGGCCTTCGAGGCCGATGACGCGGTGCAGGAGACCATGGTGCGGGCCTGGACGCGCCAGGAGACCTTCGAGGGCCGGTCATCGGTGCATTCGTGGCTGTACCGGATCGCCACCAATGTGTGTCTCGACATGCTGCGGGGCCGCCGGCGCCGGGCCGTGCCGATGGACCTGGAAGGTCTGGACGTGCTCCCGGATCGTTCCGGCCCGCTCCCGGGCGGCGACCCGGCCGAGGCAGTCGTCGCCAAGGAGAGGATCCGGCTGGCGTTACTCGTCGCCCTCCAGCACCTCCCTGCCCGGCAGCGGGCGGTGCTGGTCCTGCGGGACGTGCTGCGGTGGACGGCCCCCGAGGTGGCGGAGTTGCTCGGCACCAGCGTGGCCTCCGTCAACAGCGCGCTGCAGCGGGCCCGGGCCACGCTCGCCTCCCGCACGGCCTGCGACGCGCCGGTTCGTCAGCTCGACCCCGCACAGCAGGCCCTCCTCGATCGCTACGTCGTCGCCTTCGAGCGCCACGACGTCGCCTCGCTCATCCTCATCACCCTCATCTCGACCGAGCCGGGCGGTGCGGGCAGGCCCGCGAACACGGCGTGAGGCCGGACGTCGTTCGCCGGCAGGTCGCAAGCCTCTGTGGTCCCCGCCCACAACGGTTGCGGTGTCCTTTTTGTCCCGTTCGGACATCGACGGCCCCGGCGGGTGGACCGACACTTCCCCGGAACGGACCCGGCGCCCTTTGGTGGACGTCGGGCCTCGACGCTCGGAGGGGGAGGCATGAGATCCTGGCGCGGCCTCGTCGTGCTCGCTGTCCTGGTGCTGGTCACCGCCGCCTGCAATGGGAGCTCGTCCCAGCGTGAAGCCCTGCTCCGGCTGAACGGCGTCGGCGGCGCCGGCCCGAGTGGGTCGGTCGCCCCGGACCAGACCGGGGCCGCGGTGCCATCCGACGTCGGCGCGGCCGCGCCCCAGGTCCCGGGCGCTGTCGCCGGCAGCCCGGGCGCCGCCGCGCCGTCGCCCGGAGCGGCACCAGGCGCCAAGGTCCCGGCGTCGGCTGGTTCCCGTTCGGCGTCGTCCGCTACACCCGGCGGCGCCCCGACCAGCGGCGGTGGCCAGGCGGCCGCCGCTGGATCGGCGCCGGCGGCTCCGTCGGTGGGCTCGGCGGCCGCGCCGGCGCCCGGTGCCGGCCCCGCTCAGGGGAACGGGAACACCGACGTCGGGGTCACCGCCACCGCCATCAAGGTGGGCCACATCGGGATCTACTCCGGCCCGGTGGGCTACGTCGGCCAGAACCTGTCGCTGGCCGCCCGGGCCACGCTGCAGTCGATCAACGACTCAGGCGGCGTCAACGGGCGCAAGCTCGACGTGCTCGTGCGCGACGACGGCTGGGACGGCACGAAGGGCATCAACGCCGCCCGGGACCTCGTCGAACGGGAGAAGGTCTTCGCCATCTGCTGCACCCAGTCGGTGAGCACCACCGACCCGCTCACCGCTTACGCCGACCAGCAGAAGGTGCCCAACGTCGGCCCTGACGGCTGGGGCCTCGTGCAGTACGGCGGGCAGTGGACGTACCCGCTCGGCGTCCCCGCCGCCTCCGAGGCGCGGGTGCTGGCCAAGTGGCAGGTGCAGACGCAGGGGGTCAAGAGGGCCGCACTGCTCCATCTCAACACGCCCACCGGGCAGTCGTTCCGGGACGGGTACAAGGAAGTTCTCGAGAAAATGGGCGGCAAGCTCGAGGTCGTCCAGGCGGCCAGCTTCGACGACCCCGGTACCACCACGTTGCTCGCCCGGGCCAGGGCGGCCAACGTCGACACCATCGCCATCTATGCCGACAGCGGCATCGTGGCCCGCCTCATGCGGGAGGCCGCGGGCCAGAACTACAAGCCTCCGAAAGGGTTCGCCGGCTCGACCTTCTACTACTTCAACGTCACGCCCGAATTGACCGGCCCGGCTGGCGAGGGACTCATCTCGTCAAGTCACTGGACGCCCCATGACCAGGACACGCCCGGGTTGCGCCGCTACCGGGAAGTCGTGACCAAGTACTACCCGAAGATCGACCACACGGCCTGGACGGTCACCAGCTTCGTCGGCGCCAACCTCTTCGGCGACACGCTCAAGAAGCTCGGCCTCAACGTGACCCGTCAGCGGCTGAAGGACGCCCTCGACACCACCACCGACTACGACCTCGGCCTCGGGACGAAGGTCAGCTTCCGGCCCGGCCAGCGTCACGCCAACACGACGACGCATCTGGTGCAGCTGATGCGGGAGGGCGACAAGCTGTCCTGGAAGTCGATCGGCTACACCGACCGCGACGCCACCTACGACAAATGAGCAAGCTGCTGCAGACCATCATCATCGGCACCGTCACCGGGTCGCTGTACTCG
>JAUZEX010000618.1 GCA_030838815.1 Actinomycetota bacterium | reverse complement strand
GGAGTACCGACGCCCCCTTGGCGTAGGTGATCCCGTCGAAGTTGGTCTTCATCGTCTCGATGTCGGGCGCGTCGGCCACGATGGGGTGGGTGGACGGCAACTGGTCCTGCCGGTAGGCCCAGGTCTTGAGGGCGTTGGCGAACGACGCCCAGGCCGAGGTGAAGCGGGTCGCCTCGACCAGGCCGAGGTAGGAGGCGTAGGTGGCGAAGCTCTCGTTGAGCCACAGGTCGTCCCACCACCGCATGGTCACGAGATCGCCGAACCACATGTGGGCCATCTCGTGGAGGATCGTGTCGGCCCGGGCCTCCCGCTCCGCCTCCGTCACCTTGGAGCGGAAGATGTGGCGCTCCGAGAACGTGACGCAGCCGGCGTTCTCCATGGCCCCGAAGTTGAACTCCGGCACGAAGAGCTGGTCGTACTTCCCGAAAGCGTAGGGCTGGCCGAAGGCGTCCTCGAAGAAGTCGAAGCCCGCCGCGGTGACGTCGAAGATCTCGTCGGCGTCGAGGTATCGGGCCAGCGACTGGCGGCAGTACAGGCCCATCTCGATCGTGTTTTCGGGGGACACCCCCGAACCCCCGGGCGAGTGCCGCCGGTGGACGGAGTGGTAGGGCCCGGCCACCAGGGCGGTGATGTAGGTCGACATCTTCTCGGTCGTGGCGAAGCGCCAACGTCCGGCGGCGCCGTCGGCCGGACGGTCGCTGACGGCTCCGTTGGAGACGACCTCCCAGCCCGCCGGCGCCTCGACCTCGAAGGAGAAGGTCGCCTTGAGGTCGGGCTGGTCGAAGCAGGGGAAGACCCGGTGGGCATCGAACGGCTCGAACTGGGTGTGGAGGTACACCGCCCCGTCGACCGGATCGACGAAACGGTGGAGCCCGACACCGGTGTGCTCGTAGGCGTGCTCGGCGACGACGACGATCTCGTTCTCGGCCCGAAGGCCGCTGATCCGCAGCCGCCCCGACTCGGCGTCGTAGGCGTCGGCCGCGACCGGCTCGCCGTTGACGGAAGCCGACTCGACCCGTACGGCGGTGAGGTCGAGGAACGTTCCGGGCCCGGACTCGACCGCCCGGCAGCGCAGGCGGGTCTCGCTTCGGAACGTCGCGTCACCGGTCAGGTCGAGGGCGACGTCGTAGTGCAGGTCGTCGAGGAGGCGGGCCCGGTCGGCGGCCTCGGAGCGCAGGAGGTTGTTCTCAGCCACGGCCAAAGGAGGCTAGTCCTCGGCCACCGGCCTCCCGTCCGTAGACTGGCGGTGTGGAGTTGGCCGGGAAGGTGGCGGTGGTGACCGGGGGGGCGTCGGGCATCGGCCGGGCGCTCTGCCGGCGTTTCGCCGCCGAAGGCGCCTCGGTCGTCGTGGCCGACCTGGACGCTCCAGGAGCGGCGGCGGTCGCCCGGGAGATCGACGGCCTGGCCGTGCCGGGTGACATGTCGGTCGAGGCCGATGTCGTCGCGCTGGTCGAGGCCGCCCGTCTGAGCTACGGCCGCATCGATCTGTTCTGCGCCAACGCCGGCATCCTGTGGGGCATCCGGCCCGACGATCCGGCCACCGTCATCGGGCCCGACGCCCCCGACGAGGCCTGGGAACGGATGTGGCGGGTGAACGTCCTCTCCCACGTCTACGCCGCCCGGGCGGTGGTGCCGCTCATGCTCGACCAGGGCGGCGGCCACATCCTGGTCACCGCCTCCGCGGCCGGGCTCCTGACGATCCTCGGCAATGCTCCCTATGCGGTGACCAAGCACGCCGCCGTGGCCCTGGCCGAGTGGCTGGCCATCACCTACGGCGACGAGGGCCTGCGGGTCTCCTGCCTCTGCCCCGAGTTCGTCCGCACCGGCATGCTGGCCTCCGCCGGCGAGCAATTGGCCGACGCCCCCGGCGTGCTCGACCCGGAGGACGTCGCCGAGGTCGTGGTCGAGGGCCTGCGGAACGAGACGTTCCTGCTCCTCCCCCATCCCGAGGTGAAGGAGTACTTCCGGCGCAAGGCCGACGACTACGACCGCTGGCTGGCCGGCATGCGCCGCCTCCAGGCCGCGACCACCGGCCGCCGCCCCGGCTGAGCGCTAGGCCGGGGTCGGGGGCGCCCCGACGCCGAACATCAGCAGCACGCTATCGGCCACGGCCTCGAAGGCATCCCGGTCGGAGGAGCGGCCCTCGGGGTGGAACCAGAACGGCACGAAGTTCAGGGCTCCGGTGAGATTGTGGCGGACCACCGAGATGTCGATGTCGCCGAGCTCGCCCGACTTCACGCCCTCTTCGATGACTCCCTTGATGATGGCGTCGTGCCGGGTGTGCCACTCGCTGATGCGCTCCCGGACCGTGGCCGGCCATTCGAGGTGGGCCAGGAACAGCCGGGCCAGCTCGGGGTACTCGACGGTGATGATCCGCAATTGCTCGATGATCAGGCCGCGGAGGCGCTCGGACGCGCTTCCGGCGCCTGAGGCAATGGCCGTCAGGCGGGTGATCGACTCCTCTGCCACCGTTCCGAGGCAGGCGGTCAGGAGCGACTCCTTACTGTCGAAATAGTGGTAGAGCGACGCCTTGGCCAGGTCGAGACGGTCGGCGATCTCCTCCAGGCTGGTGTTGTAATACCCTTTCTCGGAGAGGACCTGGGCCGCCACCCGGAGGATCTCGTTGATGCGGCGTTGCCGCTTGCGGGCGACGCGCCCGAGTTGCGGTGGCTCCTCTTGGGGGCAGGCGGTCATTCGCTCATCCTACCCGCCGGAAGGGCTGTCATGGCCGGGAATTGGTTCCCTGCGCTTTAGGTATTAGACCTGGTGTCTAATTTCGCAGTACCGGTGCCGGGCCTGTGTCGGAAGCGTCGGTTGAGCTCTCAGCCTTCGCTCGGCGTTCACCACCGGCCGCCCACGGTGTTCATGAATCGGACAGCATCACCGCTCATCATCGCTTCATGAGCACCCGGGCCTTCGTCCCCCGAGACGAGGTCACCGCATCCGGCCCCCCGGAAGGACCCACGAGGCTTCCGGACCACAACGGCCGGCTGGCGGTATTCGATCTCGACCGGACGTTGCTCCCCGGGTCCAGTCTGAGCCTCTTCGGGCGGGCGCTGCACCGCGCCGGCATGGTGGGTAGCCGGCGGTTGGCCGGCTACCTGGCCCGGGAGGCCGTCTTCGTTCGGCGGGGCCAGGGGGTCTCCGCCGCCCATCGACTGCTCGCTGCGCTACTGGCCGACGTGGCCGACCGCGAGGCGGGGCCGTTACTCGACGTGGCGGAGGGCCTCGGTGACGAGCTGGCCCGCACCGCCCGCCCCGGCGCCCGGTGGCTCCTCGACCGCCACCTCGCCGCCGGGGACTTCTGCGTCATCGCCTCGGCCAGTCCGCAGCCGCTCGTCGACGCCGCCGCCCGTGCGCTCGGTGCCCAGCGGGCCGTCGGCACCGTGGCCGAGGTGTGCGACGGCCGCTTCACGGGCCGACTCGTTGGGCCTTTCTGCCATGGCCGGGGCAAGCTCGCCCGGCTGTGGGTCGACCTCGGCACGGCCGACCTTTCCCGGGCCACGGCCTACTCCGACTCGATGTCGGACCTCCCGCTCCTCAATGCCGCCGGCCGCCCGGTGGCGGTCAACCCCGACCGGCGTCTCCGCCGCGCCGCGCACGCGAACGGCTGGCCCGTCCTCACCTTCTGATCGGAGCGCGGCACGCCACTGTCGTCCCCGGGCGGGGACGGCTATGGTCGGCGGTGCTCACGACCGCTTTTCGGGGGGGAAGGAGTGCGGCATGCGCCGAGCGTCGCGTCCCCCCACCCGCCGCTGGGCCGCCAGCCGATGCTTGGCCGTCCCACTGGCCGCCGCCCTCTGCGGTGCACTGCTGTGGCCGGCCGCCGCCCCCGCCGCCGCGATCGCCTGGACCGCCCAGTTCGGCACCCGCTATCCCGACGACGCCAAGGGCCTGGCCATCGACCCGGCCGGCAACCTCTACGTGACGGGCCAGACCTCGGGCGAGCTGCCGGGCCAGAAGGCAGCGGGGATGATCGACGTCTTCCTGCGACGCTACGACCCGGCGGGCCGTGAAGTGTGGACGCGGCAGTTCGGAAGCTACGAGCGCGACGAACCGAAGGGCATCGCCCTCGACGACAGCGGCAACGTCTACGTCGTCGGGCAGACGTTCGGCACGCTCCCCGGCCAGTCCTCGGCCGGTGGGTGGGACGCGTTCATCCGCAAGTACAACCCCGCCGGCGACGAGTTGTGGACCCGGCAGTTCGGCGGGGGCGGCGGGGAGAGCGCCGCTGCGGTCAAGATCGACCACGCCGGCTTCGCCTATGTCGTGGGCGGCACCCGGGCGGCGCTGCCGGGGCAGACGACCGCCGGGGACTACGACGCCTTCATCACCAAGTGGGACCCGGCCGGGAACCCGGTCTGGGTCCGGCAGTTCGGCACCGTCGGGGAGGACTACGCCCTGGCCGTCGCCCTCGACGCCAGCGGCGCGCCGGTCGTGGCCGGGGAGACCAGCGGGCTGCTGGCCGGCGCCGCCGCCGCCGGGGGTCTCGACGGCTTCGCCCGCCAGTACGACCCCGCCGGCAAGGTCGTGTGGACGCGCCAGTTCGGCAGCCGCTCTGACGACTACGGGGTGGCGGTCACAGTGGGCCCGTCGGGCGACGTGTTCGTGGCCGGCACGACGCTGGGCACCCTCCCCGGCCAGACGACCAAGGGCGATACGGACGGCTACATCGTCGCCTTCCGGAACGGGGGTGACCTGTGGTCGCGCCAGTTCGGCACGCCCGGCGCCGACGACGCCGAGGCCATCGCCTTTGACGCCACCGGGCACCTGTTCGTGGCCGGCCGGGTCGGAGGCCCCCTCGACGGCGCGGCGTCGAGCGGTGGCACCGACGCCTTCCTGGCCGCCGCCGGCCCGACCGGCGACCTGCTGTGGGTCCGCCAGTTCGGCGGTCCGGCCTACGACTACGCCATGGCCCTGGCCATCGGCCGGGGTGGCTTCTACCTGGCCGGCGGCACTACCGGGGCCCTGCCGGGGCAGACCACCGCCGGCGAGCGCGACGCCTTCGTCGTCAACATCTCCTAGCGAGTAGTCCGCAGCAGGCCCGACGCACGCGGCCCGCCGCCGGCACCCCCTCCCCTGAGACGGGCGCCGGCGGCGGGCCGGGAAACGCAGCAGTGACGACTACTCGACGACCAGCGTGCCCCGCATCTGCGAGTGGATCTGGCAGGTGAAGGGATACGTCCCGGGCGGGAGCTTGTCGACGCCCTCGACGTTGTGCACGTAGCCGTGGTCGGTGAGCGCACTGGTGAACTTCGGGTACCGGTCACAGCCGCCGCTGGTCTTGTAGGGCGGAGAGGTGCAACCGGGGATGGCTTCTTCCATGCTGTGCGCGGCGATGCCCGCACCGTAGGGGTACATGTCGTAGTTGCCGAACTTGAGGTGGCCGCCCTGCTTCATGTGCACCGTCGCGGGGACGTACTGCCAGGCCTCGACGAACACGTCGGCGGGATGGTCCTGCCCGGTGATCTGGTCGGCCGGGACCTGCCCCGCCCGATGGCCCGGGGTCGTGTTCTCGGCTCCGGCCGGACCGGCGAGCCCGACGGCGCCCAAGCCGATGACGGCGAGGACGACGACGGCCCGCTTCCGGATGCTGTTCACGGTCACTCCGTTCTCGGACATGGCGCTCACCCGACCTTCACGCCGGTGAAGGTGGCTTCACCGCCGTTGACGAAGCGGCTGCCGTCCAGGCCGATCTGCGGGTGCGGGAGGCACCCGGCGCCCGTCTGGAGGCCGAACTGCACGGTCATCGTCTCGCCCGGGTCCGGCAGCTTCTTCAGCGGGACCGTGATCGAACCGGCCTCGTGCATCTTCGGCCCGAAGGCCGTCTTGTGGCCCAACGGACCGGTCTTGTCACTGCTCACGATGACGTCCATGATGATCTCGTTGTCGGACAGCGTGGCGTCGACGTAGTCGACCACGACCGACGACACCTGGTCGGTGACCGAGTGGACCGCCAGCAACGTGGCCCGGGGCCCGTCGCCGACACAGTTCACGGCGGCGGCCTGACGGGTGTTGTGCTGGAAGATCGTCACCTTCCCCGTCGCCGGATCAGCTTCGGCGTGCGCACTGAAGTCCCCGTTCTTCGGCCCGGACTTGTACGTGCCCGGACCGTAGGACGCGGCGGCGCCAGCCGGAGCCACGCTCACGGCCACGACCGCCAAGGTCGCGGCCGCCAGCACGGCCAGCTTGCCTTTCATGAATCCCTCCCCTTTTGATCGAGTGCGATGGTGTGTCGTGTGGGGTGACCCCTAACTCGGGAACCGGGTGAACTTGTTGGGTTCCGAGGTGCCCTCGGCCTTGACGAACTTCCAGAACTCCTTCTTGGTCCGGGGCCCGTTGATGGTGTTGGTCCGGAGCGGCGCGGTCTCCTTCGGCGTGCTCGGGTTGAGGATGTAGGCGTCGCGGATCTTCTGGACCTCGTCGCACGACAGGGCGTTGCGCTTGGCCTCGGGGTCGAGCCCGTAGCACTCGGCCGCGTTGCGGCCCAGGATGCCGTTGCGGATCGTCCGTTCGGGGTGGGACTGGGCGTCGACGGGCCAGCCGGGGACGGCCGGGTTGTCGACCATGTAGCTGGCGGCGTCGAGGGCGTTCTTGCGCGGATCCCAGCGGTCGCCGTCGAGCCCGTAGGGCAGGTTGTAGAACTGCTTGGCCTGCTCGGAGAACTGCAGGGCGCGAAGCAGCACGATCTGGGGCTGCGGGTTCCCGTACCAGATGCAGTCGCTGCCCCACACCACCCGGCGGGGCCCGAGGTAGGTGATGAGCTTGCCCAGCAGGTGGGTGGCCCGGTCGGCGTCGCTCATGTTGGCCCACCAGGTCGTGCCGATCTCGGCGTACATGTTCGGCGAGTTGCCGTGCTCGAGCCCCTTCGGCACGAACCGGGTGGCGTCGAGGCCGTTCTCCCGGATGCTCTTGATGAAGCAGTCGACGCCCCGGTTCGACGAGTTGACCTTGTCGTCGCCGGCGTAGGCCGTCATGTGCTCGCCGTCGTAGCCGGAGTGGTAGGTGAAGAACGTGATGTCGGGGAACTGCGACCCGATGATGCCCATGTCCCGGGGCGAGAACTTGGCCGAGTCGAAGGTGCCGTTGAAGGCCAGCCCCTTGTGGGTGCAGATGATCGGCGGCCGGTTGGTCTTGGCCTGGATCCGGCGGATGTGCTCGACGATGGCCATGCCGTTGTCGTCGTCGAACCACCAGCCGTTGTGGCTCGGTCCCTCGCCGCCGACGGCCCCGAGACCGGGGTCGCCCCAGCCGCAGTAGAGCTTCCAGCCCCGGATGTCCATCGGGCCGGTCACGCCGGCCATCCAGTCGAAGTCTTCCTGCTGGTAGGCCGGCTTCTTGTCCGGACCCTGGTAGCCCCGGTTGGGCTGGGTGAAGGCGTGGACGAAGCAGCGCTCCGACTGCGTCATGTTGTTGATCATGTCGCGGGTCTCGGCGGCCCACTTGATGGGCGTGATGTTCACCTCGTCGGGCAGCTTGGGCAGGGCGGTGAGCAGGTTCACCGTCTCCGAGCTGTCGAGGAAGATGTCCTTGAAGTAGTGGTACCGGCCGAGGTTCTCGGCCGGGTCGATCTCGCCCTCGCCGAAACCGCGGATCCCGCCTTCGTTGTAGCCGGGGTAGTCCCCCATCGACGACGACGTCCACAGCGTGAGGAACTGGAAGAATCCGGGTTCCTGGGTCCGCCACTTGGCGTCGAAGCTGGAGTCGAGGGCGTGGCCCTGGGTGTCGAGGATGAACTCCCCGGGCATGTTGGCCAGCTGGGCCCCGGGGTTCTCGAGGTCACAGGCCTTCGTCGTCTTGGTGTTCTGGGCGAAGGCATAGCCGCCCCACTTGCCCCCGGTCACCTGGTCGATCGCCCACACGCCGATCGAGTACGCCGCGGCCGTCCGGACGAACTGCCGCCGGCTCATCCCGAACTTGCGGCGCACCTCCTCGATCTTCTCGTTCTGGAGGGCCATGATCTTCCGCTGAGCGGGAGTCGGGTCCGGGGGTACGTACTCGCCGTTCGACGCCGGCATGACGTCGATGGCGGGAGTTTCGGATGGATCCGGGTAGTACTTCTTGTACTTCTCGCTCATTCGGTCTCCCCTTCGCGGCAGATCATCTGGCGGTGGGCGCAAAACGGACAAACCCCCGCACGACGATCCTTGTGCGATCGTTTCCCCTGATCAAGGACATTTCATATACTGAACGAGACGGCCGGTCGTTGCCTGAGAGCCAGGTAAGATCGGTGCAACCGAGTCAGTCGTCACAGCACTCATCGCCGCAGGAGATCGGTTCGAGATGTTGTCGGGGAGGCCGACCGATCTGATCCAGAGCGTGTCTCGCGCGCTCCGGATCCTCGAAGAGGTCGGAGACAGCCCGGAAGGGCTCAACACCAAGCAGATCGCCCACCAGTGCGAGATCGCGCTGCCCACCACCTACCACCTCGTGCGGACGCTGAGCTACGAGGGGTATCTGATCCGGCGATCGAACGGC
>JAUZEX010000615.1 GCA_030838815.1 Actinomycetota bacterium | reverse complement strand
GACCTGGGCGTCCGCCAGGAGGAGCGGGTCATCCTCTCGCTGCCCGACTCGGCCGAGTACGCCGCCGCCCTGTTCGGCATCCTGAAGATCGGTGCCGTGGCGGTCATGGTGAACCCGGACCTCCCGGTGGACTGGCTGGCGGCCATCGTCGAGCTGGCCCGGGCCCGGGTGGCCATCGTGGCGCCCGGCGCTGCGCCGGATTCACCAGGGCCGCCCGTCCGGCACACCGTCGTGGTCGGCGACGGCGCCGCTCCCCACCTCGACTGCCGCGACGGCCTGGAGCCGGCCCGGACCCACCGGGACGACCCGGCCATCTGGCTGTTCTCCGGCGGGACCACGGGCCGGCCGAAGGCGGCGGTGCAGACGCACGGCAGCTTCGCCAACACCACCGAGCTCTACGGCCAGCGGGCAATGGGCTGGAACGAGACCGACATCACGCTGTCGGTCCCGAAGCTGTACTTCGGGTACGCCACCGGCGCCAACCTCTTCTTCCCGCTCTCGGTCGGCGGATCGTCGGCGCTGTTCCCCGAGCACCCCACGGCCGAGGTGCTGTTCGAGCAGATCGCCCGGCACCGACCGACGATCCTCATCAACACGCCGAAGATGGTGGCGGCCATGATCGAGGGGGCGCGGTCGGCGGGCGGCTCCGGGGCCGACCTCTCGTCGGTGCGGTTCGCCACGTCGGCCGGCGAGGCGCTGCCGCCGTCGCTCTACGCCCGGTGGAAGGAGACGTTCGGCGTCGAGCTCTACGACGGGGTGGGGACGGCCGAGATGTGGCATGTCTTCGTCTCCAACCAGCCCGGGGCGGTGCTCCCCGGCAGCCTGGGCCGGGTGGTGCCGGGATTCGAGTTGGCGGTGCGCGACGCCGACGGCCGCGACGTGGCCGACGGCGAGGTGGGGCGGCTGTGGGTACGGGGCGACTCCCTCGCCCTGGGCTACTGGCAGGACGTGCCGCAGTCCCAGGAAGCGTTCCGGGGTCCCTGGTTCGCCGGCAGCGACCTCGTGCAGCGCGACGCCGACGGGTTCGTCCATTACGTCGGACGGGGTGACGATGCCCTCAAGGTCGGCGGCAAGTGGCTTCTCCCCGCCGAGGTCGAGGACTGCCTCCTCGCCCACGAGGCGGTCACGGAGGCCGCCGTCGTCGGCGTCCCCGACGGCGCCGGGCTCACCCGCCCGGTCGCCTTCGTCGTACCTGCCGCCGCTCCGGTGGGTGGCGCGCCACCCGAAGACCTCGCCTCCGACCTGCAACAGCACAGCCTCGCCCGGCTCGACGCCTACAAGCACCCCCGCAAGGTGTTCGTCGTCGCCGACTTCCCCCGCACCCACTTGGGCAAGGTCGACCGCGGCGCCCTCCGCCGCCTGGCCGACGGCCAGGTCTGACCACCCCCAACCGGCCGCCGGGCGTCAGGGGCGGAGGCAGCGGGCGCGGCCGCCGCCGGCTTCGGCCAACTGGTGGGCGAAGGCGACCTCCGAGCGGGGGTCGGGGTAGGCGACGGAGACGGTGATGCCCTGGCGGCGGCAGCGGCTGGCGGCGATCAGGGCGGCGCGGCGGGCGGCGTCGACCATGCCGCCGGCCAGGAGGCGCGCCATGCCCTGGGAGCCCCGGGGGACGCCGAGCGGGCCCCAGGCCTCGTCGGTGCCGCTGTGGCTGGTGCATTCGGCGTCGGTGACGACGATGACGTGTTGGCGGGCGCCGGCGGCCCCTTCCCGCCACAGGAGGAGGCGGGCGGCGTCGATGCCGGCCTCGACGTTGGTGGCGTGGGCGAAGGCGTACTCCTCGGCCAGAAAAGGCGCCGGGGACCGCGACAGCGGTCGGGCCAGGACAGCCTCCTCCGAGAAGGCCAGGGCGCCGACCCGGTGGCCGGTGCGGAGCAGCACCCGGGTGAGGGCGGCGGTGGCCGGTGCCACCACGGGCCGTTCGACCCGGCCCATCGAGGCCGAGGCGTCGAGGACGACGACGACGTCGAACACCGCGCTGGGCTGGCGGCTCAAGGCCCGGGGGGCGAGCGATCCGGCCCGCAGGCTGGCCCGCACCGTCTGGCGGGCCGAGAAATCCCGGGCCCGGTCGCCGGCCCGGAAGGGCCGCACGGCCAGGATCTCCTCCCCCACCGCCCGCCGCCCCGGCCGGGTCGGGGCGGGTCCGGCCGTCGGCGGGAGCGCCGCCCCCGGTTCGAGCAGGTCGTCGAGGAACCGGGCGGCCTCGTCGTCGCCGAAGACATCCCGCAGGGCGCGCTCCTCCTCGGCCGTGGCGGGGCGGTTGCCCGCGGACGGGAAGGGGAGGACGAGTTCGAGGCGTTCGTCGCCCGAGTTCGGGTCGCCGCGATCGGTGTCCTCGGTCGGCCCATCGGGACCGGCCACCGGCTCGGGCGGCGCCCGCAGCGCCTCGGCCACCGCCTGGCGCACCAGCGCGTCGGCGTCGACGCCCGGCCGCACCCGCATGCGGTGCGGAACGGTGACGAGCGCCGCGGCCAGGAAGGCGGCGTCCGGGTCGGGCACCGCTCCGGCCAGCCGGAGCCGGGCGTGGGCCACCTCGGCCAGAGCCTGCGACGCACGGACGCCGGGACCGCCCTCGACCAGCGGATGACGGCGCAGCCAGCCGACGACAGCCACCGACCGCAGGGCGACCAGGTGCTCGTTCATCCCGGCCGGGCGCCGCCGGGCTCCGGCGTACCGCCCTGCCGGTGGCACCGACCGGGCAGGCGGGCGCTCACAGGGCCAGGGCCGACAGGGCGTCCTCGACGTAGGCCTCGGGCCGGCCGGCGAGGCGGTGGGTCGGGCGCAGGGACAGGCGTCCCCGCAGGGCCACGCGGAGGCCCGCCACGGCCGCCTGGCGCCAGTCGGTCACGCCGTCGCCGGGGGTGCGGGGGTGTCCCCCGGTGGCGAGGCGGGCCCAGGCCAGGGCCAACTCGAAGGAGGCCAGCGTGGCCCGCACGCTCGGCCCGGCCTCCACCTCGGGTTCCGCCCGTCGCTGGTTGGCGAAACCGACGACGGCCTCGGCCAGGC
>JAUZEX010000610.1 GCA_030838815.1 Actinomycetota bacterium | reverse complement strand
ACCTGGCCGATGGGGATCGTGATGGCGGCGTCGGCGTGCCAGCCCTCGATGATCGCCCCGGCGTCGATCGAGAGGATGTCACCCTCCTCCAGCCGGTAGTCGCCGGGGATCCCATGGACGATGACGTCGTTGGGCGAGGTGCAGATCACAGCCGGGAAGCCGTGGTAGCCGAGGAAGTTTGAGCGGGCGCCCCGCCGCTCGAGCACGTCCCGGGCGACCTTGTCGATGTCGAGGGTCGTCGCCCCCGGTCGGGCGGCCTCGGTGCACTTCTCGTGCATCTCGGCCACCACCCGACCGGCTTTGCGCATGAGGGCCATCTGGGCCGGCGTCTTGCGGGTGATCACCGCTGACCCCGGGGAGCCGACAGGCGGAACTGGCGCACGGTCTCGACGGCGTCGAGGATCCGGTTGAACACGTCGTCGAGCTCGCCGACCCCGTCGACGATCACCAGCAGCCCGAGACCCTCGTAGAAGTCCAGCAGAGGGCCCGTCTCCTGCTCGTAGAGCTCGAGCCGACGCCCGATGGCCTCCGGCTTGTCGTCCTCCCGCTGGACGACGTCGCCGCCGTCGCGGTCGCACAGCCAGTCGACCTTGGGCGGCTTCTCGACGTGGTAGGTGGCGCCGCAGGTGCGACAGACCCGCCGGCCCGACAGGCGGCGGAGCACCACGTCGGTGGGCACGTCGATGTCGACGGCGGCGTCGAGGCCACCCGGGCCCAGGAGGCGCTGGAGCTCTTCGGCCTGCATCCTCGTGCGGGGGAACCCGTCGAGGACGAACCCGTCGTCGACAGCGTCGTCCTTGGCCAGGCGCTCCGCCACCACCCCGATGACGATGTCGTCGGGGACCAACTCGCCCCGCTTCATGAACTCCTTGGCCTTGAGGCCGAACTGGGTACGCGCTGCGGCGGCCGCCCGGAACATGTCACCGGTGGAGATGTGCGGCACGCCGTAGTGGCGTGCGATCCGAACCGCCTGAGTGCCTTTACCCGCCCCCTGCTTGCCGAGGACGAGAAGCCGTACGCCGGAGGTCATGGGCTAGCGCAGGAATCCCTCGTAGTTCCGCATCATCAGCTGGCTGTCGATCTGTTTCATCGTTTCCAGGGCGACACCGACCGTGATGAGGATGGCGGTGCCTCCGAACGGGAATTGTCGGATATTCCAGGCTGCGAAGACCAATAGCGGAATGATGGCAATCACCATCAGGAAGATCGACCCCGGAAGGGTGATCCGGTTGAGTACCTGCTGCAGATAGCGCTCGGTCGGCGGCCCCGGCCGGATTCCGGGGATGAAGCCGCCCTGTTTGCGGATGATGTCCGCCTGCTGCTGCGGGTTGAAGGCGATGGCCGTGTAGAAGTAGGCGAAGAAGATGATGAGCAGCGCGTAGGCGGCGATGTGGAACGCCGAGCGCTGGTCGACGATGTTGTTCTGGACCCAGGTCTGGACGCCCGTCCACGGCAGGACCCCGGTGATCAGGGCGGGGAAATACAGCACCGAGCTGGCGAAGATGATCGGGATGACGCCGGATTGGTTGACCTTGAGCGGGATGTAGGTGCTCTGGCCCCCGTACATCCGCCGGCCCACCACCCGCTTGGCGAACTGGACCGGGATCCGGCGCTGCCCCTGCTCGACGAAGATGATGCCGACGATCATGCCGATGCCCATGAGGATGACCGTGGCGAACTGGAAGTAGTTCCCGGTGGCCCAGATGGCCGAGCCCTGGGCCGGTAGGCGCGACACCACCGACGAGAAGATCAGGATCGACATGCCGTTGCCGATCCCCCGCTGGGTGATGAGCTCGCCGAGCCACATGATCATGGCCGTGCCGGCGGTGAGGGTGGTCACGATCAGGAGCACCCGGGCGGCGCCGAAGTGGGGGATGAGGTCGATGCCGTTCAGGGCGTTGGACGACCCGAGGAAGCTGCCGCCGCCCTGGTGGAGAGCGAACACGATGCCGGTCGACTGCATCAGCGCCAGGGCCACCGTGAGGTAGCGGGTCCACTGGGTGATCTTCTTCTGGCCGACCTGACCCTGCTGCTGCCACTCCTCCAGCTTGGGGATCACCACCGCCAGCAGCTGCATGATGATGGAGCTGGTGATGTAGGGCATGATCCCCAGGGCGAAGACCGCCACGTTGGTCAAGGCGCCGCCGGAGAAGAGGTCGAGGAACTCCAGCGCCCCGCCTTGGGCGGCGCGGTCCTTCAGGGCCTGGATCGCCGAGAAGTCGACGTAGGGCAGCGGCAGATGCGACCCCAGCCGGTAGATGGCGATGACGATGAGCGTGAAGAGAATCTTGTTCCGAAGGTCAGCCACCCGGAACATGTTCCGCAGCCGGGACAGCATCGGATGAGGACCTCCTGAAGGGAACGGCGCCGGGAAGCCGACAGTTTACCGGTTCGTGAGCGCGTTCCCCCGTGCGGGCGGGCGCTTTGTGCCCCCGGGCCGTTCCACGATCTCGACCGTGCCTCCCGCGGCCCGGATCGCCTCGGCGGCGGCGCCGGAGACGGCGTGGACGCGGATGGTCAGCGGCCTCGAGATCTCTCCCCGGCCGAGCACCTTCACGAGGCCGTGCTTGTGGACGAGCCCTTTCGCCCGCAGCGTCTCGGGCGTCACCTCAGAGCCGGCCTCGAAGCCGTCGAGGTGGTCGAGGTTGATGACCGTGTACTCGATCCGGAAGGGGTTCTTGAACCCCTTCAGCTTCGGAGTCCGCCGGGAGAGGGGGGTCTGGCCGCCCTCGAAGCCGGGCTTGATGCTGCTGCGGGTGCCCTGGCCCTTCGTGCCGGAACCGGCCGTCTTGCCCCGCCGACCACCGATCCCCCGGGCCACCCGAATCTTCTTGTGCTTCGACCCCGGGGCCGGCTTCAGCTCATGGACTTTCATCGCTACTGCTCCTCGACGGAGACGAGATGCGGCACCCGGGCCAGCATCCCCCGGATCTCAGGACGGTCGGGCAGGACGTTCGACGAGTTGATCCGGCGCAGGCCGAGGGCCCGGATGGTGCCCCGGGTCTTCGGCTTGGACCCGATGGCCGATTTGACCAGCGTGACCTTCAGTTCGCCGGCCATCACGGGACCTCGACGACAGGGCGGGCCGACCGGTTGCGCTCGTTGTAGGCCCGCAGCATCCCCTTCGGAGCGACCTCTTCCACGGACTTGCCCCGGATACGGGCGATGTCCTCCGGCCGCTTCAGGCTCTGGAGCCCCTGGATGACGGAACGGGCGACGTTGATCGGGTTCGACGACCCCAGCGACTTGGCCAGCACGTCGTGGACCCCGGCCGCCTCCAAAATGGCCCGGCCCGCACCGCCGGCGATAACTCCGGTACCGGGCGCCGCCGGCTTGAGCAGGACGCGGCCGGCGCCGTGCTCGCCGATGATCTGGTGGGTGATCGTCGAGCCGGCCAGCGGAACCTTGATGAAGTTCTTCTTGGCCTCTTCGATGCCCTTCTGGATGGCGGCGGGCACTTCCTTGGCCTTGCCGAGGCCGAGCCCGACCTGCCCGGCGGCGTCGCCGACGACCACCAGGGCCGAGAACGAGAACCGCCGTCCGCCCTTGACGACCTTGGCCACCCGGCGGATCTCGATGACCCGCTCCTCGTACTGGCTGTCGGGCGCCGACTCGCGTCGCTGCCCGCCGCCTCCTCCTCGTTGACCTGCCATGCGCTCTAGACCTCGAGTCCGGCCGCTCGGGCGCCGTCACAGAGGGCGGCGACGCGGCCGTGGTAGCGGAACCCGCCGCGGTCGAAGACCACGCGGGTGATGCCGGCGGCCTTGGCCCGCTCGCCGGCGAGCTGGCCCACCGCCTTGGCGGCGTCGACGGTGCCCGTCGCTCCGCTGCGAAGCTCCGGCTCGGCCGTGGAGGCGGCGGCCAGGGTGCGGCCGGTCGTGTCGTCGATCACCTGGGCGTAGATGTGGCGGTTGGACCGGAACACCGCCAGGCGCGGCCGCTCCGTCGTCCCCGTGACCCGCTTGCGGACCCGGCGGTGGCGCTTGACCCTCGCCTCTGCACTTCTGAGACCCATCTCGTTCTTCCTCGGTTTTCGGGGGGTCCTCGGGGTTTTCGGGGGGTCCTCGGGGGCGGAGCCCCCCGAGTGCCTACTTCTTCCCGGCCTTGCCGGCCTTGCGCAGGATGCGCTCGCCGGCATAGCGGACGCCCTTGCCCTTGTAAGGCTCGGGCTTGCGGATCTTGCGGATGTTGGCCGCCACCTGGCCGACCAGCTCCTTGTTGGAACCCCGGACGGTGATCCGGGTGGGGGTGGGCACCTCGAAGGTGATCCCCTCGGGGGCGTCGATGTGCACAGGGTGCGAGAACCCGAGGGCCAGTTCGAGCTTGTTGGGCCCCTGGGCCGTGGCCCGGTAGCCGACCCCGACGATCTCGAGGTCGCGGGTGAACCCGTCCGAGACCCCGACCACCATGTTGTTGACCAACGAGCGAGTGAGCCCGTGGAGAGCGCGATGCTGGCGCTCGTCGGACGGTCGGGTGACGATCAGCTCGTCGCCCTCCCGGGCCACGTTGATGTCGGGGACGAGGTCGCGCTCCAGCGTGCCCTTCGGGCCCTTGACGATCACATGGGTGCCGTTGAGCGTCACGTCGACGCCGGCGGGGATGGGGATCGGCTTCCTGCCGATGCGGGACATGGCGGGCTTACCCCTTACCAGACATGGCAGAGCACCTCGCCGCCCACCCGGCGCTCCCGCGCCTCGCGGTCGGTCAGGAGACCCTGGTTCGTCGAGAGGATGGCGACACCCATGCCGCCGAGGACGCGGCCGACGCTGTCGGCCTTGCTGTAGACGCGCAGGCCCGGCTTCGACACGCGTTTGATTCCGGTGATGGTGCGCTTGCGCTCGGGGGTGTACTTCATGGCGACGATGAGCTTGCGGCCGGGATGGCTGGCGTCGCCCTCCACCCGGTGGCCGGCGATATAGCCCTCGCGCTCGAGGATCACCGCCAGCGCCTCCTTCAGCTTCGAGGACGGCATGGCGACTTCGTCGTGCATGGCGACGTTCCCGTTGCGTATCCGGGTCAACATGTCGGCGATGGGATCGGTCATGGTCATGGTCGTACCTACCAGGATGCCATTGTCGTTACCACGATGACTTCGTAACGCCGGGGACCTCGCCCGCATGGGCCATCTGCCGGAGGCAGATCCGGCAGAGGCCGAACCGCCGGTAGACAGCCTTGGAGCGTCCGCATCGCCGGCAGCGGGTGTAGGCCCGCACCTTGAACTTCGGCTTGCGCTGCTGCTTCTCGATGAGCGCCTTCTTGGCCATGCGCTCTACGTCCTTTCCCCGGGACGGCGGAAGGGGAAGTTGAAGGCGTCCAATAGGGCCTTTCCTTCGGCGTTCGTCCGGGCCGTGGTCACGATCGTGATGTTCATCCCCCGCACGGTGTCGACCTTGTCGTAGTCGATCTCGGGGAAGATCAGCTGCTCGGTCACCCCGAAGTTGTAGTTGCCGCTGCCGTCGAACCCGTCGGGGTCGAGGCCGCGGAAGTCGCGGATACGGGGGATCGCCAGCGTGATGAGCCGGTCGAAGAACTCCCACATCCGGTCGCCCCGGAGGGTGACCTTGACGCCGATGGCGTTGCCCTCCCG
Organism: Actinomycetota bacterium; assembly: GCA_030838815.1. Lineage (GTDB taxonomy): Bacteria > Actinomycetota > Acidimicrobiia > IMCC26256 > BP-133 > BP-133. Next base: position 820 of record JAUZEX010000610.1, on the reverse strand, counting down.
GAGCTTGAAGCCGGCGATCGATTTCTTGGCCTTGGTCACCAGCGGCTTCTGGCCGGTGATGATGCGCAGGTCGGTCACCGCCCCTTCGAGCAGGGAGGCCTGCTGCGTCGCCCTGCCGACACCGACGTTGATGACGATCTTCATCAGCCGCGGGACTTCCATGGGGTTCGCCAGCCCCAGGCTCTCTTTCAGCTGCGCCTTGACCTGGTCGTCGTAGCGTTCCCGGAGGCGGGGCTTGGCCGGGGCCTCGACGGTGGCGGCGGGAGCAGCCATCAGACGTCACCCTGGCACTTGCGGCAGACCCGGACCTTCTTGCCGCCGTCGTCGAAGCGGTAGCCGGTGCGGGTCGCGCCGCAGGTGCCGCAGATGAGCGCCACGTTGGAGACGTGGATCGGCATGTCCTTGTCGATGATGCCGCCCTGCATCGTCGCCCGGGTCGGGCGCTGGTGCTTCTTGGCGATGTTGACGCCCTCAACGATCACCTTGTTCTTGTCGGGGAGGACGCGCATGATGACGCCGTCCTTGCCGAGATCCTTCCCGGCGATGACCCTGACACGGTCGCCTTTTTTCAGCTTCACGACTTCTGTCCTGACACCTAGAGGACCTCGGGGGCGAGGGAGATGATCCGCATGAACTTCCGGTCCCGCAGCTCGCGGCCCACCGGGCCGAAGATGCGGGTGCCGCGGGGTTGCATCTGGTCGTTGACCAGCACCGCGGCGTTCTCGTCGAAACGAATGTAGCTGCCGTCGGGCCGCCGCTTTTCCTTCGTGGTCCGGACGACGACGCACTTCACCACGTCGCCCTTCTTCACCGCCGCGCC
>JAUZEX010000552.1 GCA_030838815.1 Actinomycetota bacterium | reverse complement strand
TGGCCATCCAGCTCTCACCCGACCACCACCAGCTCTACGCCTCGGGCAGCTTTTCCGAGCTCGACGGCAACGGGCATCGCAACACGATCTACGCCGTCTACGCCGACGGCCCGAACCGCGGCAAGCTCACCCCCTGGCAGCCCCAGGCCCCCAGCGGCATCCCGATCTTCGACCTCAAGGCGGCCGCCAACGGCATGCTGTTCGGGGCCGGCGGGGGCGCCGGCGGCCGGGCCATCCGCTGGGACCCGACGATCGGCAACGGTGGGATCACCTACAACCAGCCCACCTGGGTCCACCTGTTCGACGGCGACTCCACGTCGGTCGACGTGTCCGACTCCGTGGGCTACTGGGGTGGCCACTACGACTTCGTCGACGGCGGGGCCTACAAGCGCAAGCACGGCGCCGCCTTCGACTTCAACAACAACATCGCCCAGAACTGGGACCCGGAGTTCGACACCAGCGAGGGCGTGTTCTCGGTCGAGGTCGTGCCTCACCGGATGGTGATCTACGGAGGCAACTTCTCCCGGGTCAACCGCCGCCCGCAGCCGGGCATCGCCGTCTTCCAGCCCGCCGCCGGCGGGGAGCCGTGATCGGCCACCCCCACCACCCGACTCCTCCCGAGCCCGCAACCAATCACCCGGAGAACGTTCGATGATCACCGACAAGGACATGGCCGTGGCCGCTGCGACTGTGCGCTCCGAGAGCCCGACGACCTGGAAGTACCGCCTGAAGCAGGCCGCCCGGGCCTACACCGTGCCCACCAGCCGGCTCCGCCCGCTCCCCGAGTTCCTCATCATCGGCGCCCAGCGCACCGGGACGACGTCGCTCTACAAGTACCTGTCGGAGCACCCGCAGTTCCGCTCCGCCACGCTCAAGACGAAGGGCGTCCACTTCTTCGACACCCGCTACGACAAGGGGATGGCCTGGTACCGGGCCCACTTCCCCACGTCCGCCTACCGGGCCGTGTTCCGGGCCCGCCACGGTGCCGACCTCGTCACCGGTGAGGCCAGCCCGTACTACCTGTTCCACCCCCACGTCCCCTTCCGGCTGGCCCAGCACCTGCCGAACGTGAAGCTGATCGCCATGCTGCGGGACCCCATCGAGCGGACGTACTCGCAGTGGCAGCACGAGCTGTCCCGGGGCTTCGAGCATCTCGACCGCTTCGAGGACGCCCTCGACGCCGAGGCCGGCCGCCTGGCCGGCGAGGTCGAGAAGATGAACGCCGACCCCGACTACACGAGCTTCGCCCACCAGCACCACTCCTACATGGCCCGGAGCCGCTACGCGGAGCAGATCGACGTGTACCGCTCGCTGTTCCCGGCGGCCCAGCTGCACTTCGTGCGGGCGGAGGACTTCTTCGCCGACCCCGGCGTGGAGTACGCCAAGGTGCTCGACTTCCTCGCGCTGTCGCCGCATCGCCTCGGCGACTACAAGAAGCACAACGGCTACAAGCGCACCCCCATGGCCGCCGAGACGCGGGCCCGGCTCGTCGAGCACTTCGCCGACTCCAACGGGCGGCTGGAGAAGCTCCTCGGGCCGCACTTCTCCTGGACGGAGTGATGGCCGTCGCCACCACTGAACCGGAAGACCTCAAGGATCCGGAGGCGGCGGCCGAGGAGGAGCGCAAGGCCAGCGCCGACCTCTCCACGGTCGCCCGGGGCGGAATGCTGAACCTGGTCGGTGCGGCCGGGGGCGGCATCCTGACCTTCGTCCTCTTCGCCCTGCTCACCCGCGCCCTCGGCGCGGCCAGCTACGGCGCCTTCGTCTCGGCCATGGGAGTCTTCACGGTCCTGTCGAACACCGCCGAACTCGGTGCCGACACCGGCCTCATCCGCATGGTCTCCCGGCTGCGGGCGCTCGACCGCGTCCGGGACATCCGCAAGACGGTCTACGCCGCCCTCATCCCGCCCCTGGCCGTTGGAACGCTGTTCGGCGTGGCCATGTGGATGTGGGCGCCGCAGTTGGCCCACGTCTTCGGAAAGGGCGCCGGCAGCGAGCAGATCGCCGAGTTCGCCCGCTACATGGCCCCTTTCATGCCCGCCGGCGGCGTCGTCCTCGTGCTCCTGGCCGGGACCCGCGGCTTCGGCACCATGCTCCCGACCGTCACCGTCGACAAGATCGGCCGGCCGCTGGTCCAGGTGCTCCTCGTCCTGGCCGTGTTCGGTCTCCTGGGCGGCTCGGCACCCGTCCAGGTCGTCAAGGACGGAGTCCTGAACAGGACGAACGTCCTCGTCTCGGCCACGGCCCGGTTCACCCCGGCCGATGTGGGACGGTCGGTGTCCGGGACAGGTATCCCGGAGGACACGACCATCGTCTCGGTCGCCAACCCCACGACCGCCGTCCTCTCGGCCGCCGAGACGGCTGCGGCGGCCTCGGCCAAGGTCACCATTGGCCGCCCGGGCCACAACCACGGTCTGTTCGCCCTGGCCTGGGTGCTTCCCCAGGCGATCGGCGCCACCATCGCCCTGTGGTGGTTCTGGGGCCTCCTGCTCAAGGCCGAACGGCGCGATCGCCGGATCAACGGCCGCCGTCGGGGCCGGTCCTCCCGGGTGCTGGCCGTCAAGTTCTGGCGCTTCACCGGTCCCCGCGGGGTGGCCGGCCTCTTCCAGATCGTCGTGCTGTGGGTCAACACGCTCATGGTCGGACGGCTCGACTCCACCAAGGCCGCCGGGATCTTCAACGCCTCGACCCGCTACGTGACCGC
>JAUZEX010000520.1 GCA_030838815.1 Actinomycetota bacterium | reverse complement strand
CCCCTGGACCGGATGTGGCGGTCGATGGTGCGGGTGATCGTCAGGTACAGGTCGCTGAAGTGGGCGATACCGCACCCGGGGGCGATCCCGGCCGTGGCGTCCCGGATCTCCGTCAGCCGTTCGATCGACTCGGCGATGCTCCGAACCTCGGCCGCTTTCAGCGCCGAACAGTCGCGGACGTCGGCCATGGGATCAACGGTCGGTGACCAGCGCCACGGCGTCGGTCAGGTCGAGGTCGCCGGGCGCCACCTCGGCCGCCGCCCGGGCCGGCAGGTAGCGCCAGGCGATGAAGGCGGCCGTCAGCACGACACCGGAGCCGATCCCGTAGGCGAGGCGCATGGCCACGATGTAGGCGTGGCGGGCCACCGTCACGGCGATCCTGGCCTCCGCCGCCGGCAGCTGCCGGGCGGCTTCGAGCGCTTTGCCGATCGAGTCCCGCACCGGCTCCCGGACGCTGGCCGGCAACACCTTCACCGCCGGCGTCGCATCGACGACCCGGTGGTAGCGGGAGGCGAAGATGCTGCCGATCACCGCCACGCCGAGCGCGCCGCCCGTCTGGCGGGTCGTGTCGTTCACCGCCGAGCCGACCCCCGCCTTCCCCGGCGGCAGGGAGCCCATGATGGACTCGGTGGCAGGGGCGGTGGTGAACCCCATGCCGGCACCGAAGATGATCCGCACCAGCCCGCCGAGGACGGCCGACGACATGAGGGTGTCGGAGGCGTAGGCGGCCAGTGAGGAGGCGACGATGAGCAGCCCGCCGGTGACCACCCGCTTGGTGCCGAACCGATCCACCAGCCGGGGCGCCAGCGGCGCGCAGGCCATGATCCCCACCGCCACCGGTGCGGTCAGCATCCCGGCCTTGAGCGGGGAGTAGCCGAGCACGAACTGGAAGTACTGCGTGAGCAGGAACGTCGAGCCGAACAGGGCGAAGAACGTCAGCGTGATGGCCCCGGAGGCGGCCGAGAATCGGGGGTTGGCGAAGATCCGGACGTCGAGCATCGGGTGGGCGGTGCGGAGCTCCCAGGCCCCGAACAGGGCCAGGAGCACCAGGCCCGTCCCGAGACCGCCCACAACCTTCGGGTCGGTCCAGCCGAGGTCGGGCCCTTCGATGATCCCGTACAGGAGGGTCATCAACGTGCCGATCGACAGGAGGGCGCCGACCGGGTCGAGCTTGCCCTCCTCGGGGTCGCGGGAGTCGGGGATGAGGAACCGGCCGAGCACGATGGCCAGCGTGCACAGCGGCACGTTGACGAGGAACACCGATCCCCACGAGTAGTGCTCCAGCAGCAGCCCGCCGCCGAGGGGCCCGACGACGATCCCGAGCCCCGACACCCCGGCCCACACCCCGATGGCCCGGGCCCGCTCCCGGCCGGTGAAGACGTTGGTGAGGATCGACAGCGTCGTCGGGAAGATGAAGGCCCCGCCGATCCCCATGAGACCCCGGCAGACCATCAGCATGTTGGCCGAGCGGGACTGCGACGCCAGGGCGGAGAAGGCGCCGAACAGCACCAGCCCGAAGGTCAGGGCCTTCTTGCGCCCGTAGCGGTCGCCGAGCGAGCCGGCCGTCAACAACAGCCCGGCGAAGACGATCGTGTAGGCGTCGATGATCCACTGCAGCGCCGAGCCCTGGGCGTGCAGCTCCCGCACGATCGACGGCAGGGCCACGTTGAGGATCGTGTTGTCGACACCGATCACCATCAGCGACAGGCACAGCACACCGAGGGTCCACCACCGCCGGTCATAGGCGGTGTCCGGCGGACGGGCGGACGGAGACGGTGGCGGGGGAGGGGTGCTCACCGCCGGCCCCAGAAGGCGCCGGCGGCGTCGGCTATCAGCCGCACGCAGGCCTCGACCGGCAACACGGTGGAGTCGACCACGAGGTGGTAGAGCGCCGGGTCGGCGGCGTCGAGGCCGTAGATGCGGCTGAAGTACTTGGCCCGGGCCCGGTCGGTCTCGGCCATCCGGTGCCGGGCGGTGGCCTCGTCGATGCCCTCGAGGGCCATGGCCCGGGCGCAGCGCCGGTCCTCCGGCCCGTCGAGGCGGACGTGGAACGCCGCCCGCTGGCCGGCTAGCACCACCATGGCCCCCCGGCCGAGGATCACGCCGCCGGAGGCGGCGATCTGGCGGATGCTGCCCTCGACCTGGCCCCGGACGTGGTCCCGGATGTCGTCCCCGGCGGGGACGGGCAGCCCCAGCCCCCCGGTGAGATGGGCCAGCCGGTCGAGGAACGACGTGCGCCGGCTGGCGACGCGCTCCTCCTCGGTCAGCTGCTCGCCGCACTCGGCGGCCGGCTCGCCGCCCAGCGCCGGGATCAGCCGATCGGCGAACGGCAGCCCGAGGCGTGTCGCCAGCGCCGGAGCGATGAGGGATCCACTCGATCCGTAGGTGGCCGAGATCGTGACCACGCGGGCCGACCCCGCCGCCTCGCCGCCGCTCGCCCCCACTTCATCCCCGGATCGTCGCCGTCAGAGCGACGGCCACGCTACCCGCCGACCGGGTCGTCCTAACGCCGTGGCCCGTCCGACCGGTCGCGCAGCTGGTCGACCACCCGCTTGATCTGGGCCAGCTCGTCGAGCTCCGCCGGGTTGGCCTCGTACCAGGGAAGGTAGAGACGCGTGTCGTCCGCCATGCCCTACCTATCGGCCGGCCGTGTCCCGAACTGGAGCGGGCCGTCGAGTCGAGGCCCGAGCGATTTGCCCACCGTTACGGTGGGCAATCCGCTCCGGCTCCTTCGGCCACGACCGCCGCCGCCCCGGCCACGGCGGCCTCGAAGTCCCGGACAACGTCCGGGCTCACCTCGCCCGTGCCGACGTCGGGCCACCGCTCGACCTCGGCCCGGGCCCAGCGGGCCCACTCCGCCAACAGCGCCGTGTGGTCGAGCGTGAACCGCCCGACGAGGCCCAGGATGTGGAGCCGCTCGGGAAAGGGCGCCGAGCCGGCCAGGTACTCCGTCGCCTGCGCCACCGCCTGCTCCCGCTGGGCGAGGGCCTGGGCCTCGACCCCGGCCAGGGTGGCGAGGAGGTCCTCCTTGGTGCCGTGCTCGGCGAAGAACAGCCGCAGCAGTGCCTCCGACTCCAGCCGGGGCGGCGCCGACGGCTCGCCGAGCCAGGCCCGCAGCGCCTTGCGGCCCTTGGCCGTGATGGCGTACTCGGTGCGGGACCGGCGCCCGCTGGCCGTGGTGGTCGCCTTCACGAGACCATGCTCGACCAGATTCTTGGGCTCCTGGTAGAGGCGCGTCTCGGCCCGGGGCCAGCAGAAGCGGAGGCTGCGGCGGACCTGCTTCGTCAGCTCGTAGGCCGACCAGGGCCGCAGGGCCAGCAGGCCGAGAATGGCGTACGAGGTCGCGGTCAGCTTTCGCACGCCCGGCACGCTACTGCATTATGAAGTATCGTCGGACGCCATGGTCGAGATCGTCACCGAGTCCGCCCTCATCGACGAGATCCTGGGCCCCCACCAGAAGGGCCTCGGCACCGGCTACCTCGGCTACCGCAACCACTGCTTCCGGATGCTCAACGTCGGCCGCTACCTCGTGCCCGACGAGCCGCACCGCGACGACCGCTTCGCCATCATGGCCGCCTTCCACGACCTCCCGTTCTTCCTCGACGGGGACCTCGACTACCTCGGAGGGGCGTCCGACTGGGCCCGGGACCACCTGGTCGGCATGGGGCGGGAGGAGTGGGAGCCCGAGATGCGGGCCATGATCCACAATCACCACAAGGTGCGGCCCTACACCGGCCCGTCGGCGCCGATGGTGGAGGCCATGCGCAAGGCCGACTGGATCGACGTCACCTTCACCAAAGTCCGCTTCGGCATTGCCCGCTCCTTCATCGCCGAACTGCGGGCCACCTTCCCCCTCAACGAGGCCTACAAGGGCGTGGCGATGCCGATGATCGCCCGCTACGCCTTCAGCCACGTCTCACGGCCCCTCCCTATGATGCGCTGGTGAGCGAGCGCCGAAGGCACCCCGGGCCGGAGGGGTTCCGGCGAGGGCGGGCCGCCGGTGACTGAGGTGCGAGCAGCCCCGGCGAAGCCCGCCACCCGGCTGATCGTGCCCGTCGGCGTGTTCGCCCTCGGGCTCGGCGGGTTCGTCCTGCTGCCGAACTACCTGCTCTACATCGGGTGCACGGCCATGTGGATGGGCCTCGTGGGCCTGGCCATGTACCTGCCCATGGCCGCCCTCCGGGAGCTGCCCCTCAACGCCGCCGCCATGACCGGCCTGGCCGCCTACCTCTTCGCCTTCGTGGCCCAGAACGGCGGCCGCGGCTGGTTCGTGGGGGCGGCGGTGGCGATCGCCGTCATCACGGCGGCGTCGGCGCTGGCCGGGCTCGGCTCCCTGGCCGTGACCGGCCTGTACTTCACCGTCGTCTCGCTCGTGGTGCAGGTCGGCATCGAGAAGACGATCTTCCCCATCGGCCAGCTCACCGGCGGCGCCGGCGGGCGGGGCGTGGCGCAGCCCGACCTGAGCGGATGGTTCAACACCAACCGGGCCGTGTACCTGATCGCCGGCCTGACCTGTCTCGCCGTCAGCGGAGTCGTCTGGTACGTCAAGCAGACCCGGCTCGTCTCGCTGTGGGTGCTGACCGGCCACCAGCCGGAAGGGGCCGACGCCGTCGGGTTGTGCAAGCCCGTCCACAAGGTCGTCGTCTTCGCCCTCTCCGGGTTCATGGTCGGGATCGCCGGCTGCCTGGCCGCCTTCGTCAACGGGACGCCCCCGCCCGTCATCCAGTTCGGGATCGTGTGGTCGGTGATCCTCCTGGCCATCCCGCTGGCGTCGGGGATGCGCTCCGTCTCGGCGGTGTGGCTGGTGGCGGCCTGCTTCACCGTGATCCCCAACCTCCTCGAGTCGCACCGCATCAACCCCAACCTGCTGTCGGGCGGGATCCTGCTGCTGGCGCTGCTGTCGGCCCGGGCCCAGACCGCCTTCGTGGCCCGCCTCCGCCGCCACCACACCACGTGGGAGATCCAGCAGGTGATGGGCCACGCCCGTTCCGAGGCGCCGCCGCCGGAGGTCTCGCTGGTCGACTGCCCGTCGATGGCGTTGGTCGGCCGGGGCATCGGCGTTTCGTTCGGCGGGGTGCGGGCCGTCGACCTCGTCGACGTCCGGGTCGGGCCCGGCCAGCGGGTGGCCGTCATGGGCTCCAACGGCGCGGGGAAGACCACCCTGATCAATGCGCTGTCCGGGTTCGTTCCCCTGTCGCAGGGGACGGTGACGCTGGGCGGCACCGACATCACGACCATGGCGCCCTACGCCCGGGCCCGGCTCGGCCTCAGCCGCACCTTCCAGCTGCCCAAGCTGGCCGAGGTGCTGACCGTCCGCCAGAACCTCGAGACGTGGCACGGTTTCTCTCCCGACATGCGTGACCGGGCGGAGTGGCTGATGGAGCACTTCTGGGTCAGCTCCGTGGCCGACGTCCCCGTCGACATGCTGTCGTTCGGCTTCCGCCGCCGGGTGGAGCTGGTGCGCTCCCTGGTCTGCCGGCCCGAGGTCCTCCTCCTCGACGAGCCGGTCGGCGGCCTCGAGGACGAGGAGGTCGCCCGCCTGATCGAGGTGATCCTCGAGCTGCAGGCGATGGAGGGATGGGGCCTCCTCCTGATCGAGCACAACCTCGACTTCGTGAAGGGCGTCGCCGACCACCTCATGGTGATGCAGAACGGCGCGCTCATCACCGAGGGCCGGATCGACGAGGTCTGGGACGACGAACGCGTCCGGCGCATCTACCTCGGCGAGACGATGCCGGCCCAGGTCTGAAATAGACTCCGGCTCCGTGGAGGAACACGGCAAGTACGACGTGGCGGAGTTCGAGGCCGAGCTGGCCCGGGCCCCGCAGAACCACGAGGTGGGCACGGCCCTGCGGTTCGAGAACGACCACGTCAGGGTGTGGGAGATCCGCCTCGAGCCCGGTGAGCGGGGCGCCTTCCACATCCACGACCAGACCTACCTCTGGACGGTCGTCGATCCCGGCCGGGGTCTGCAGCGCTTCCCGGACGGGACCTTCGTGGTCCGGGACTACGAGCCGGGCGAGACCAGGTATCTCGTCCACTCGCCGCATGACAGCCTGATCCACGACCTCGAGAACGTCGGCTCGACCACGATGCGCTTCGTGACCGTCGAACTGAAGCGCTGACGGCACGGCGGTCGGCGGGAGACCCGGTGGCGGGCCGGGCGGTGGTGGTGGGCGGTTCCCTCGGCGGGCTCAACGCCGCGCTGTGGCTGGCCGACGCCGGGTGGGACGTCGAGGTCCTCGAACGCTCCCGTTCGCCGCTGGAGGGCCGCGGCGCCGGCATCGTCCTCCATCCGGCGACGGTGCGGTACCTCGTCGAGCACGGCGGCGCCGACCTCGACGCCCTCAGTGCCCCGGCCCGCTGGCTCCGCTATCTCGGCGACGACGGCGGCGTGCTGCACCAGTCGCCGTGCGGGTTCCGGTTCACGTCCTGGACGACCCTCTACCGCCACCTCCTCGACCACCTCGACCGCCGCCGCTACCGGATGGGGGCCGAAGTCGTCGCCGTCGAAGCCGGCGAAGCGACGTCGCGGGCCCCCGCCGGGGAGGGGATCGCGGCCGGCGCCGGGGCCGTGTCGTCGCCGGCCACCACGGCGGACGGGGTCGTGACGGCCACAACGGCGGCTGGCGACCGGGTCTCGGGCGATCTCCTCGTGGCGGCCGACGGCGTTGCATCCGCCGTCCGGGCCCTGCTCCTGCCCGAGGTCCGGCCCCGGTACGCCGGGTACGTCGGGTGGCGGGGGACGGTCGGCGAAGCCGAGCTGTCGGCGGAGACGTTCGGCGCCCTCCACGAGGCGATCACCTATCACCTCATGCCGGCGAGCCACCTGCTGGCCTACCCGATCCCGAACGTGGACGGGACGGTGACGCCGGGGGACCGGCGCCTCAACTGGGTCTGGTACCGCAACGTCGAGGACGGCGACGCGATCGACGACCTCATGACCGGCACCGACGGGCGGCGCCATCCGCTGTCGCTGCCGCCCGGGGCCGTCCGCCCCCGCTTCCTCGACGAGCTGGCCGAAGCGGCCACGCGCCTCCCGACGCCGCTGGCCGAGATGGTGACCGGCACCGCGGAGCCGTTCGTCCAGCTCATCGTCGACGTGGCCGTCCCCCGCATGGTCTTCGGCCGGATCTGTCTCCTCGGCGACGCCGCCTTCGCCCTGCGGCCCCACGCCGCGGTCGGAACGGCGAAGGCGGCGGAAGACGCCTGGCAGCTCGCCCGGGGCCTACGGGAGGCCGGCGGCGACGTGGGCCGGGCCCTGGCCAGCTGGGAGAGGTCGCAGTTGCGGCTCGGCCGTCAAGTGGCGGCCCGCACCTGCGAAGCCGGGAACCGGTCCCAGTTCGAGGGGACCTGGCAGATAGGGGAGCCGCTCCCGTTCGGCCTCTATGGCGTCGGCGACAGCGCCTTCGCCCGCCCCTGAGTCGTGGCGCCCTCGCCCGGGGTGCGGTAATCGCCCAACCGGCGTTCGTTTACCGGGATGGAGCGGAAATGG
>JAUZEX010000513.1 GCA_030838815.1 Actinomycetota bacterium | reverse complement strand
CCGAGCACCGACCGGGCCGAGAACCGGTTCGTGGCCGCGGTCGTCCGCCGGCTCGTGGCGCTGTGCCGGGAGGCGGCGGGGACACCGGACTGGCTCGACCCCGACCAGGTCCGGGAGCTGAACGACGCCACCCGGGCGCTGGCCACCCTGGCCGGCGAACGGCCGTGGGCCGAGCTGCCCAGCGGGGCGATGCCCCGCGTCAGCTTCCTGCTCCGGGACCACCCCCACTACCGGGCCATGCGGACGGTGGGCGACGCCATCGACGACAGCCTCCGCTGGAGCCCGATCCCCGGCGACCCCGCCGCCCTGGGCCTGCGGACCCAGACGCTCAACGCCCTCTTCGAGGTGTGGGTGTCGCAGGCGGTACGGGCCGCCGTCCGCCGCCGGATCGGCCTGGCCGGCCCACTCGGGGCGCCGCTGCCCCGGGGCGGTGCCGAAGAGGCGGTCACGCCCCGGGGCCGGGTCCGGGTGTGCTTCGACCGCGTCTACCCCAAGCCGGGCGCCGGCCGGGAGAGCCGGGCCGAGGGAAGTAGAGAGGGCATCGTGGCCCTGACCCGCAAGCGGAGCCCCGACGCCACCGTCGAGTGGTGGCCGACCGGCGGGCAGCCGGTGGTGATGGCCATCGACGCCACCTGGAGCCGCAACCCCACCTACCACGACGACAAACTGGGCTACGCCCGCTCGCTGGCCGCGGGCGGCTCGGACGAGATGCTGGGGGCGCCCCGGCTGTGCACCCGGCGGTCGATGGTGGTGTTCCCCGGGCCGCGGCCGGAGGTCCACGAGCTGGGGTTCGCCCTTTCCCTGGCCACGGTGTCGGCACCGCCGTCGGAGGCTGGATGGGAGCTGCTCGGGGCGTTCCTCGACCGGGGGCTGGAGGGCGTCGTGCCCGCCGGGCAGACATCGGACGGATTTGTCGAATCCGCCGACATCCGGCCGCGCTGAGGGGAGGAACCCGACGCGGGCGTGTCGTACTTGATCTCCAGCTTCTCAATTGATCTAGTGGAGAAATGAACGTGAGCGGATCAGCGGGCGGGAGAGTGGCGGTCATCGGCCTCGACGGGGCCGTGCCCGACCTCGCCTTCGAACGCTACGCCGACCGCATGCCGACCCTGTCCCGGCTGCGGGAGGAAGGCGCCTGGGGCCGGCTCCGGTCGATCGACCCGCCGATCACCGTGCCGGCCTGGTCCTGCGCCATGACCGGGCTGTCTCCCGGGGCGCTCGGTATCTACGGCTTCCGCAACCGGCGCGATCACACCTACGACCGGCTGGTCTTCTCCACCAGCCGGGCCGTCCCGGCCCCCCGGGTCTGGGAGCGGCTGTCGGACGCGGGTCGCCCGTCGATCGTCGTCGGCGTCCCCGGCACGTACCCGCCGAAGCCCATGGAGGGCGCCCTGGTGGGGTGCTTCCTCACCCCGTCCACCGCCTCGGACTACACCTGGCCGCCGGAGCTCAAGGCCGAGATCGAGACCGAGGTCGGCCCCTACATCCTCGACGTGGAGGACTTCCGCTCCGAGGAGAAGGAGCGGGTCCTGGCCCACGTCCACGAGATGACGAGGACGCGCTTCCGCCTCGCCCGCCACCTCGTCGCCACGCGGCCGTGGGAGTTCTTCATGCTGGTCGAGATCGGCGGCGACCGCCTGCAGCACGCCTTCTGGGCTTACGCCCACCCCGACCACCGCAACTACCGGCCCGACCCGGTGCTGGGGCCGGCCATCGGCGACTATTACGCCGCCCTCGACACCGAGCTGGGCGAGCTGCTCGACGTCCTCGGCCCGGATGTCGACGTGTTCGTGATCTCCGACCACGGCGCCCAGCACATGGCCGGCGGCTTCTGCATCAACGAGTGGCTGCGCCAGCACGGTTACCTCCGGCTGGAGGAGGAGCCGACGGGCCCCACTCCCATGCCCGGGGCCAAGGTCGACTGGGAGCGCACCGTGGCCTGGGCCGACGGCGGCTACTACGGCCGGGTGTTCCTCAACGTCGCCGGGCGGGAGCCGCTGGGCTGCGTGGCGCCCGAACGGTACGAGGCGGTGCGGGCGGAGATCGCGGCGGGCCTCGAGGCGGTCGTCGACCACCGGGGCGCGCCGATGGGCAACAAGGTCCACCGCCCGGAGGACCTCTACCCGGTGGTGAACGGCATCGCCCCCGACCTCATCGCCTACTTCGGCGAGCTGCGGTGGCGGCCGGTGGCCACGATGGGCCTCGGCCTCTACACGTTCGAGAACGACACCGGCCCCGACGACGCCAACCACGCCATGGACGGGATCTTCGTCGCCGCCGGGCCCCGCGTTCCCTTGCGCGGCGAGCAATTCGGCAGCGAGCTCATGCAGATCGGCCCGACCATTCTCGGGCTCTACGGACTGGACCAGAACCCCGGCACCGAGGTGAAACCGTTGTGGTGAAAGAAGAGTTCTGCCTGTGGGTGTCGGGCCAGCCGGCCTCGGTCGCCGGAAGCATCGCCCGGGCCCTGGAGCGGGAACTGGCCGGCCGCGCCACGGTCGTGCTCGCCACCGAGCGGGCGTCCTCGTCACCGGGCGGGCCTCTGCGTCTGGTCGAGGTCGTGGTGGGCGCGGTGCCGTCCGGTGATGGGCCCGCCGGTGAAGCAGCGACCGCCCCCGATGTCGTCGTCCCCGGCGACGGCGCCCGGGCGGGGGAGTCGGCCCGGATGGTGCTCCGCCACCTCGCGGCCGCCGGCTGGTCGGAGCCGCTCGATGACTACAGCGATGACGACGAGGCGGCCGTCTCCGGCCGCCTCCAGGCCTTCGGGTACCTCTAGACCGCCATGGGGACGGGCCGCCGGCGGGCGGTGGTCATCGGGCTCGACGGCGTCCCCGCCTCCTACCTCCGGGAGCGGGTGGCGGCGGGCACGATGCCGGCGTTGGCGGAGCTGCTCGGCGCCGGCCGCCTCCTGGCCATGGATTCCTCGGTGCCGCCGGTGTCCGGCGTCGCCTGGGCCAGCCTGTCGACCGGCGTGAACCCCGGCCGCCATGGCGTCTACGGCTTCACCGAGCTGCGGCCGGGCACCTACGACCTCCGGTTCCCCAACGCCACCAGTCTGCTCGTCCCCCCGGTGTGGGAGAGGCTGGCCGACGACGGCCTGCACTCCGTCGTGCTCAACGTGCCCGGCACCTACCCGGCCCGGGCCCCGGCCGGTTCCCTGCTGGTGAGCGGATTCGTGAGCCCCCGCCTCACCCGCAGCGTCTCGCCCCCGGGATGGTTCCCCCGGGTCGACGAGCTCGGGTACCGCACCGACGTCGACGCCGATCTCGACTGGAACGACCCCAAGGCGGTCGCGGCCGAGCTGCTCGATCTGACCGAGGTCCGCCGCCGGCTGTGGTGGGCGGCCTGGGAACAGGTCGACTGGAGTCTCTTCTGGGGCGTGTTCACGGAGACGGACCGGCTCCATCACTTCCACTGGGGCCGGCGGGGCGAGCCGTGGCTCGACGAACTCCTCGACGATCTCTACCGGGCCATCGACGCCCACCTCGGCGACGTCGCCGCCCGCCTCGGCGACGACGACGCCCTCTTCGTGGTCTCCGACCACGGATTCGCCCCCATCCGGGCCGAGGTCCACCTCAACCACTGGCTGGCCGAGGCCGGGTTCCTCCACTTCGAGGGTGACCACCCGACCAGCCTGGCCGACATCGGCCCGGGCACCGTCGCCTTCGCCCTCGATCCCGGCCGGATCTACCTCCACCGGCGCGGCCGCTACCCGCTGGGGGCCGTCGCGCCCCCCGACGAGGCGAAGGTGCTGGCCGACATCGTCGCCGGGCTGGTTGGCCTCACCGATCCCGACCATGACGAGCCCGCTCTCGGGCCGGTGCTGGCCGCTTCCGACGCCTTCTCGGGCCCGGCCAGCTCGGACGGGCCGGACCTCACGGTGCTCCCGGGGCCGGGGTACGACCCGAAGGGGATGGTCGGCGCCGGACGGGTCTTCACGCGCTCGAACCTCACGGGCATGCACAGCTACGACGACGCCGTCTGCTACGTCCGGGGGTCCGGCCTGCCGGCTCGGTGCCGCCTCGAGGACGTCGGCGTCTCGGTCCTGGCCCACCTCGGGGGCGACCCGTCGCACCTCGACGGCGAACCCATTCTCCTGCCGGGGGCGTCGGGCGGGCCCGGCGGGTCGGGTGGCCCTGGCCGGGACCCGTCGTGACCGGCCGGCCTGCTGTCCCCATCGACATCGTCGGCGGTTTCCTCGGCAGCGGCAAGACGACGCTCCTCCGGCGGCTCCTCGAGCACGGAACGGGGGAGCGCGTCGCCGTCGTCGTCAACGAGCTGGGCGAGATCGGCATCGACGGCCTTGTCGTCGGGGGGCTCGGCTTCGGGGAGCGGATGGTCGAGCTCAGCTCGGGTTGCATCTGCTGCCAGCTCGACACGGTGCACTTCGAGATCGCCCTCGACGAGCTGTGCGACGACGTCGACCCGGATCGGATCGTCATCGAGACCTCGGGAGTCGCCGACCCCGGAACGCTGGCCCGCCGCCTGGCCGATCTCGGCCGCCCGCTGGGCTCGGTCATCACCGTGGCCGACAGCGTCAACCTCGACCGTGTGCTGGCCGAGCCGGTCGGCGGGGACCAGGTTGCCGCCGCCGACTTCCTCGTCGTGTCCAAGCTCGACGTCCCCGGGACGCGGGGCCTGGCCGCCGTCGAGGCTCGGCTCCGCGTCCTGAACTCCCGCGCCTTGATCGTTCCTGGGCCGGTCGACGGGTCCGGTCTGCGTCTCCTGTTCGGCTCCGGCCTCCCGGCTGATCCGCCCCCCCGGGCCGCGCCGGCGCGACCGGCCGGGCCCGCCCTCGATCTGGAGAGCGTCTCGTGGCGGACGGACCGCCCGCTCGAGCGCCGGGCCACGCTCGCGCTCCTGAGCACCCTCCCGCCGGCCGTGTACCGGGCCAAGGGGATCGTGCGCTACGTCGGCGCCTCGGTCCCGGCGCTGGTCAACGTGACCGCCGGACGGCTCCAGAGCCAGTGGGAGCCGGCCCTGGACGGCGCCGCCGGGCCGGGCGGGGCACTGGTGTTCATCGGCCGCGACCTGCCAGCCTGGCGGGACGGGCTCCTGGCCGCCCTCGACGCCTGCGTCGCCGCGCCCGTCTAGAGGTATCCGAGGGCCTTGAGCCGGTTGCGGACCTGCTCCAGGTCCTGCGTCTCGGCGCCCGCCAGGTCGCGCAGCACGAAGAGGACGAACTCGGTGGGAGAGCGGAAACCGGTCCCCTCGATGAGCTCCTGCAGCCGCTCGTAGAGCGGCCGGGGAATCTTCAACGTCACCGTGTCCACACTCATACAGGAGAGTTTCCCATGAGCTTCGTCGGCTGACACGAACCTGTCACTTGCACCCCTGTGGGAGGGTCGGTATCATACACTCCTGTAGGAGTGTAGAGACAACCATCGCTGGGGAGCGACCGCCATGACCGATCTGTCGACCATTGCTGCGCCCGCCGCGCTCGCCCGAGAGCTGGCCGGCTCACCCGAGCTGTGGTGGCCGCGGGTGCGGCGCGACAGCGGTGATCGCTGGTACGTCCCGCTGCTGGAGCAGCCCGACTTCGAGGCCTGGCTGCTCGGCTGGCCCATCGGGCAGGGCATCGAGCTCCACGACCACGGCTCGTCGTCCGGCGCTCTCGTCGTCGTGGAAGGCACGTTGCTGGAGACGTATGTCGACGCCTCCGACCGGGTCCGCCCCGGCGCCCGGCTCCGGCACCGCCGGCTGCCGGAGGGCGCCTCAATCGCCTTCGGGCCCGACCACATCCACGACGTGGTCAATGGCGGCGGCCGGCAGGCGCTCAGCATCCACGTCTACTCGCCCCGGCTTCGCTCTATGACGTTCTATGAGGACACGCCGGACCGGGGCCTGGCCGCGGTGCGCACCGAGGTGAGCCGGCCCGACCTCGTCCTCGTCTGATCGCTTTTCCCCCAACCCCTCCCGACAACGAAGGAGAAGTTCTGATGCCCGTCACCGTTGACGACCTGCTGGAAGCCGCCCGGGCCCGGATCCGGCGCCTCGACCCCCACGAGACGGCTGCGGCCTGTCGCCGCGGGGCTCTGTTGATCGACATCCGGCCCACCGTCCAGCGGCGCTGGGAGGGCGAGGTGCCGGGGGCGCTGGTCGTCGAGCGCAACGTGCTCGAGTGGCGGCTCGACCCGATCAGCGCCCACCGCCTGGCCGCCGTCACGGACCACGACCGGGAGATCGTCGTCATGTGCTCGGAGGGCTACGCCTCGAGTCTCGTGGCCGCCACG
This sequence comes from Actinomycetota bacterium, assembly GCA_030838815.1. GTDB lineage: Bacteria > Actinomycetota > Acidimicrobiia > IMCC26256 > BP-133 > BP-133. Next base: position 1,983 of record JAUZEX010000513.1, on the reverse strand, counting down.
CTCGTGGAGCTCGGCTACTCCTCCGCCGCCGATCTCGACGGCGGCTTCCAGGCCTGGGCCAAGGCCGGCCTGCCGGTCAGGCGCCGCCGCCCCCGCCCCCGCCTGCGAGCGGCCTCGTAGTCCCGGGGGAGGCAGGTAGAGCTCCCCAGTCGCCGCCCCGGAAAACGAAAGAACCGGCGTTCCCCCGGCCTACGCACCCGGGGAACGCCGGTTCTTCGTCTGTCACCTCAAGCTTTGCGCAGCAGCACGTGCAGCTCGTTCCCCTGCCGCTCGCTGGAGAGGAGCGGGTTCCCCGTCCTCGACGACCAGGCCTTGATGTCGGGCTCGAACCCAGGGTCGCTGGCCATGACCAGCAGCGTCTGGCCCGAGGAGAGGCCCGCGATGGCGGTGGCCGTCTGGATGATCGGCAGGGGGCACGACACGTCCCGGCTGTCGAGCACCTCGTCGGCGAGGGTAGTGGTGGTGCTGGTAGCGGTGTTCATCGTTCTCTCCCGGCGGCTGAAGCAATTCCCTACTTCCTTATCGGAAATTAACACAATCGGGCCGCCGGGTCTTCCCGAGGCCGCAAAAAATCCTCTCGACGGGGAGTGAAGGAAACCCCTTGCACTCCTGTAGGAGTGCACCGTACACTCCTACGGGAGTGTAGAGGACAGCGGGCCGCTGGGGTCCCTCTCTGCTCGCCGCCGCCGACAGGAGTCCTCCACCCGTGCCCTTCGACAGCCTTTCCTTCCTGTCGTTCCCCCGGCTGCGCCTCGAGCGGCCCACCGTCGCCATCGTGGGAGGCGGAGCGAGCGGGGTCCTCACCGCCGTGCATCTCCTCCGGCGCCGGTCCCCCGTCCGGATCGTGCTGGTGGAGGAGCGGCCGCGGCTCGGCCGGGGTGTCGCCTACGGCACGACCTGCGCCGCCCACCTCCTCAACGTTCCCGCCGCCGGCATGAGTGCCTTTCCCGGCGAGCCGGACCACTTCCTTCACTGGGCCCGGAGTCGCCGCCCGGAGGCTCACAGCGGTTCGTTCCTGCCCCGCTGGCTCTACGGCGAGTACCTCGAGTGGTGTCTCGCGGAGGAGATCGCCGCCGCTCGGCGCCGCACGCCGTTCACGGCCATCGAGGGCCGCGTGAGCGCGCTGGTCTCCGGGCCGGGCGGGGCCGCCCTCCGCCTCGCGGGCGGGGAGACCCTGTGGGCGTCCCAGGTTGTCCTGGCCATGGGGAACTCGGCGGCTCCGGCGGGCGCCGGGTCCGATTCGGCGCGGCGCGGGCCGATCCGCGATGCCTGGCAGCCCGATGCCATCGCGGACCTACCCTCGGGCCCGGTGGTGTTGATCGGCACTGGGCTCACAGCGGTCGACGTCATGCTGTCGTTGGAGGAGGCCGGCTTCGACGGTCCGATCCACGCCGTGTCCCGCCGGGGTCTGTTCCCGCAGCCGCACCTGCCGGTGGCGTCGCCGGCCACCGCTCCGCTGCCCGTCCCTCCGCTGCCTGTCGTGCCGGGCCCGGAGGCGACACCGGAGCGGGCCCGGGAGCTGGTCGCCGCCCTCCGGGCGGAGGTCCGCCTCGCCGTTGCCCTGGGCGGCGACTGGCGCAGCGTCGTGGACGGACTGCGGCCCCGTACCCAGGCGCTCTGGGCGGCGCTCCCCGAGGCCGAACGGGCCCGCCTCCACCGCCACGCCCTCCGCTACTGGGAGGTCCACCGGCACCGGATGGCCCCCGACGTCGCCGAGCGGATCGAGCGGCTCCGGCGGTCCGGGCGCCTGCGGGTCACGGCCGGCCATGTGCTTTCGGTCACGGCGACGTCGGGGGGCGCCGCAGTGACCGTTCGTCCCCGCGGCGCCCGGGCCGCGGGGACGGCCTCTTCTCTCCTTCGCGAGCTCACGCTCCAGGGCGGCGCGGTCATCCGCTGCACCGGCCCCCGGGAACACCTCGGCTCGGTCGCGGACCCGTTGCTGGACGGGCTCTTCGCCGGCGGCGACGCCCGGCCCGGCCCCCT
>JAUZEX010000462.1 GCA_030838815.1 Actinomycetota bacterium | reverse complement strand
CGGCTGAGGCTCCGGCGGCCGAGGCTCCGGCGGCCGAGGTTGAGGCTCCGGCCGCTGAGGCTCCGGCTGCTGAGGCTCCGGCTGCTGAGGCTCCGGCTGCTGAGGCTCCGGCTGCTGAGGCTCCGGCTGCTGAGGCTCCGGCGGCCGAGGTTGAGGCGCCGGCCGCGGAGGCTCCGGCCGCGGAGGCTCCGGCTGCTGAGGCTCCGGCTGCTGAGGCTCCGGCTGCTGAGGCTCCGGCTGCGGATGCTCCCGCCGCTGAGGCCCCGGTCGCTGAGGTTGAGGCTCCGGCCGTGGCCGCCGCCCCCGAAGAGGCCGCCGCCCCCGAAGGGGCCGCCGCCCTCGAGGAGGACGCCGCCGAAACTGAGGCGCCCGCCGCCGCGGCGGAACAGCCGATCTCGCCCGAGGCGTCGTAGCCGAATCCGTCCGACTTGTTCCGCCCGTCCGCCGATCCGGCGTTCATTTCCAGTAAAACCCCAGGTCACAGCGCCGGCATGAACGCCAGTTCGAGCCGGGAATAGCCCGAAACCCCGATAGCACGATCGATCGCACGCACTGCACAGGAGGCCCCAGCGCCATGGCCACACCCAGCACCCCCGAGCTCCTCGACGTTTTCAAGAACATGACCGTCCTCGAGCTCAACGAGTTCCTCAAGGCCTTCGAGGAGGAGTTCGGCGTGACCGCCGCCGCTCCCGCGGTGGCCTATGCCGGCCCCGGGCAGGGTGGCGGCGGCGCGGCGGCCGAGCCCGTCGAGGAGAAGGACGAGTTCGACGTGATCCTCGAGGCCGCCGGCGACAAGAAGATCCAGGTCATCAAGGAGGTGCGCACGCTCACCAGCCTCGGCCTGAAGGAAGCCAAGGACCTGGTCGACGGCGCCCCGAAGCCCGTCCTGGAGAAGGTCTCGAAGGAGGACGCCGAGAAGGCCAAGGCGCAGCTGGAGGCCGCCGGCGCCACCGTCACGCTCAAGTAGCACCGGGATGGGGTGGTAGGTCGCCCCCGGCTGGGGCGCCCTACCACCCTTGACCTGCGACAACGTAAGTCGTATCCTGCGAAGATCATGAGCTCGCAAGAGCCGTGCCAGACTTTTCTGGAGTAGTTAAAGCGCAGTTGCCGAGCCAGCGTAGCGACCGCTATGCTGGCCGTTTGGCGTCTCTGGGTTCCTTTCACCTCTTCCCCGCGGCTGGGGCGCCTTCGCGCACTTGTAAGGAGTGAGGCTTTGGCCCGTCTCGCGGCTCGGCAGCGTTTCTCGTTTGCAAAGCTCCGTGAAGTCATGCCGCTGCCGGATCTGGTGGCCGTGCAGCGTGATTCATTCAAGTGGTTCCTCGAGGAGGGCATTGCAGAGACCCTCACCGACATCTCGCCCATCGAGGACTTCACCGGCTCCCTGAAGTTGGAGCTGGCCGACCCCGAATTCGAGCCCCCGAAGTACTCCGAGGAGGAGTGCAAGGAGAAGGACATGACCTTCTCCCGCCCCCTCTTCGTCACCGCGCGCTTCATGAACGCCCAGACGGGCGAAATCAAGGAGCAGACGGTCTTCATGGGGGACTTCCCGATGATGACGGAGAAGGGCACCTTCATCATCAACGGCACCGAGCGGATCGTCGTGTCGCAGCTCGTCCGCTCGCCCGGCGTCTACTTCGGGATCACGCCCGACAAGACCTCACCGGACCTCGACATCATCGACGCCAAGGTCATCCCCGGCCGCGGCGCCTGGCTCGAGTTCGAGGTCGACAAGAAGAACACCGTCTACGTCCGCATCGACCGCAAGCGGAAGCAGCCGGTCACGATCCTGCTCAAGGCGCTCGGCATGGGCGACGACCCCGAGGCGCTGCGGACCCTGCTCCTCGACTCCCGGGGGCAGCCCTTCGAGTCGATCGAGAACACGCTCGGACGCGACCACACCGAGACGGTCGACGACGCCTTCCTCGACATCTATCGCAAGCTCCGCCCGGGCGAACCGCCCACGGTGGAGTCCGCTCGCGGCCTGCTCGAGAACCTGTTCTTCAATCCCAAGCGCTACGACCTGGCCAAGGTCGGCCGGCACAAGGTCAACAAGAAGCTCAAGGAGGAGTTCGACGCCCTCGAGCCCGTGCTCGAGCGGATCGGCCTCGAGCGCCCGACCGGGGCCGACCTGACCCTGACGCGGGCCGACATCCTGGCCACCGTCTCCTACCTGGTGAAGCTCCACGCCCGCGAGCCCGACCACTGGGACGACGACATCGACCACTTCGGCAACCGCCGGATCCGGTCGGTGGGCGAGCTGATCCAGAACCAGGTCCGGATCGGCCTGTCCCGGATGGAGCGGGTCGTCCGCGAGCGCATGACCACCCAGGACGTCGAGGCCATCACGCCCCAGACCCTGATCAACATCCGGCCCGTCGTGGCCGCCATCAAGGAGTTCTTCGGGTCCTCCCAGCTGTCGCAGTTCATGGACCAGACGAACCCTCTGTCCGGCCTCACCCACAAGCGACGGCTGTCCGCCCTGGGGCCTGGCGGTCTCTCCCGGGAGCGCGCCGGGTTCGAGGTCCGTGACGTGCACCCGTCCCACTACGGCCGGATGTGCCCGATCGAGACGCCGGAAGGCCCGAACATCGGGCTCATCGGCTCGCTGGCCAGCTACGCCCGGGTCAACCGGTTCGGCTTCACCGAGACCCCCTACCGGAAGGTCGTCAACGGGCAGGTCAGCGACGAGACGGAGTACCTCGCCGCCGACGACGAGGACCGCTACGTCATCGCCCAGGCAAACGCCGCCGTCGACGAGCACGGCCACTTCATCGACGACAAGGTGCTCGTCCGGTCCCGCAAGGGCGAAGTCGAGTTCGTCAGCCCCGACCGGGTCGACTACATGGACGTCTCCCCGAAGCAGATCGTCTCGGTGGCCACCGCCCTCATCCCGTTCCTGGAGCACGACGACGCCAACCGGGCCCTCATGGGGGCCAACATGCAGAAGCAGGCGGTCCCGCTCGTGCGACCCGAGGCCCCCTACATCGGGACGGGCGTCGAAGCCCGGGCGGCCCGCGACGCCGGCGCCATGATCATGGCCGAGGCCGACTGCCGGGTGGCCGAGGTCACCGGCGACACGATCACGGTCGAGTACGAGGACGGCATCGGCCGCAAGACGTACCGGCTGGCCAAGTTCCGCCGCTCCAATCAGACGACGTGCATCAACCAGCGCCCCCTCGTCGACGAGGGCCAGGAGTTGAAGAAGGGCGAGGTGCTGGCCGACGGCCCGTCGACCGACCACGGCGAGCTGGCCCTGGGCAAGAACCTGCTCGTGGCCTTCATGTCCTGGGAGGGCTACAACTTCGAGGACGCCATCATCCTCTCCGAGCGCCTCGTGCGCGACGACGTGCTGACCTCGATCCACATCGAGGAGCACGAGATCGACGCCCGCGACACCAAGCTCGGCGCCGAGGAGATCACCCGCGACATTCCCAACCTCTCCGAGGAGATCCTGAAGGACCTCGACGAGCGGGGAATCATCCGGATCGGCGCCGAGGTCGGCGCCGGCGACGTCCTCGTCGGCAAGGTCACGCCCAAGGGCGAGACCGAGCTGACCCCCGAAGAGCGGCTCCTGCGGGCCATCTTCGGCGAGAAGGCCCGGGAAGTCCGCGACACATCGCTCAAGGTGCCCCACGGCGAGACCGGCAAGGTCATCGACGTCCGGGTCTTCTCCCGAGACGACGGCCACGAGCTGCCGCCGGGTGTGAACCAGCTCGTCCGGGTGTACGTGGCCCAGAAGCGGAAGATCTCCGAGGGCGACAAGCTGGCCGGCCGCCATGGCAACAAGGGTGTCATCTCGAAGATCCTCCCCGTGGAGGACATGCCGTACCTGGCCGACGGCACACCGCTCGACATCATCCTCAACCCCCTCGGCGTCCCGTCCCGGATGAACGTGGGGCAGGTCCTCGAGGCACACCTGGGATACGCCGCTCGCCACGGCTGGGGCGAGGAGCGCAAGTCCCCGATCGCCCCCAACAAAACCCGGCCGACCACCGAGCCGGCCGTTTGGGTGGAGAGTCCGGTGTTCGACGGCGCCCACTGGGACGAGGTCGACGAGACCGGCCGTACCCCGATCATCAAGGACATCCTCGGCGGGCTCCACGCCGACGGGTTCGACGGCACGACGCTGATCGCCCCCGACGGCAAGGTGCAGCTCTACGACGGCCGCTCGGGGCGGCCCTACGACCGGCCCATCACGGTCGGGTACGTCTACATCCTGAAGCTGGCCCACCTGGTCGACGACAAGATCCACGCCCGCTCGACCGGCCCCTACTCGATGATCACCCAGCAGCCCCTCGGCGGGAAGGCGCAGTTCGGCGGACAGCGCCTCGGCGAGATGGAGGTGTGGGCTCTCGAGGCCTACGGCGCCGCTTACGCCCTCCAGGAGCTGTTGACCATCAAATCCGACGATGTCCTCGGCCGGGTCAAGGTCTACGAGGCCATCGTCAAGGGCGAGAACATTCCGGAGCCCGGAATCCCGGAATCCTTCAAGGTTCTGATCAAAGAGATGCAGTCGCTCTGCCTCAACGTCGAGGTCATCTCCACGACGGGCGAGGAGATCGAGATGCGCGAGCTCGACGAGGACGTCTTCCGGACGGCCGAGGAGCTCGGTATCGACCTCTCCCGGCCGGAGAAGGGCTCCGACGAAGAGGACGAGCGACGGCGCGAGCCGTCTTTTTAGGGAGGCGACGCACCCTTGCTCGACGTCAACAACTTCGATCAGCTCCGGATCGGCCTGGCCACGGCCGAGCAGATCCGGGGCTGGTCCAACGGCGAAGTCAAGAAGCCGGAGACCATCAACTACCGCACCCTCAAGCCGGAGAAGGACGGGCTCTTCTGCGAGAAGATCTTCGGCCCCACCCGGGACTGGGAGTGCTACTGCGGGA
>JAUZEX010000432.1 GCA_030838815.1 Actinomycetota bacterium | reverse complement strand
AGTAGACATTCGCGGAGCGCCGAGGTTCGCCGCTGTCATCGGCCCATGAGAATGCGATGCGGTCGAGCAGAAGATCCTTTACTGCGTTTGCCCGAACACGAAATGAACATGCTCCGGACACATCAATCCGAGCATCATGACGAGCCTCGGCTTGCTCAGTCGCTATACAAGCGGCATCGAAGTGAAGCCCGAACGCAACTGCGAGGACGTCAATTGTTTCGGTTGCGTACGCCTGGATCTCCGAGTACTGCATCTCGCCGGTCTGAAAACCGCGCTCCGCAGCGGCATCGCTCATTACTTGGGCTACCGCGGTCGCGAGAGCAGCTTCGAGCCCTGGGTAGTCGAGCGACGGCACGGAAGGCTGAAGGTACTCAACTGCTGCTGCGAGCGTTTCAAACGGCACAATGTCGTAGTGAGCTGTCGCACATTCATCGCGCAAATTCGTTGCTAGACCCTTTAATGCGGACCGGTCTCGGAAGAAGCCCATGTCAGCTGTGACAAATACAATTCGATAGCGGCCAGCCAGATCGAGGATCGCCTCCCAGGCTGCGGAGTCCTTGTACTGCTGATTCTTCGGGCCGTTGGGTGGTAATCCGGAGTAGACACGATCCAGCGCCCCTTCGGCGTGGCGCAGCGTGAAGGGCACACGTTCGAAGAGCACGTCAAGCTCCCGGATGCGCTGGGCCACTGCCTCCTCGATTTGGGCTGGCCCCGGCAACTCAATGGCTGGGCTGCCGCCGGTCACCCGCCGAAGATCTCCAAGTCCGTCCTCTATCTTCTGAACCGCCTCGCAGCCAGCGGCTACCCCGTGCTTCAGCACTTCACGCTCGATCACGGCAGGTAGCCCGAGTCGGCCGTCCAGTTGCCGGACGGCATGGAGGACCGCGGCACCCATGGGCGTTCGTAGCAATAGCTCCCGTCGCCAGATGTTCGTATCGATGACTACGCACAGGGGGAGTTCCGTACTTACATTCGCTTCGTCTTCGAAAGCCATAGCCTCCCCCGTGCGGTCGGTGCCCTTCTACATAGCCCCGGCCCTCTTTCAAACCATAGGTTCAAGCAGCCATTATGTCGCCGGCACCACGCGACCTGAATCTTCGCGCCTCCCGGCGAGCGCTACCTCTCGACGATCGCGAAGAGAGATGACTGCGACGAAGTGGACGGACAGATGCCGGATGCCGCCCAGCATCACGTGGCGTGCCTCACAGCGGATGGTCCGTTGACCGCGGCTGACGACGCGCACGCGCACGACCCTTCCCGCGTACAGAATGACGCCAGGGCTGACGCCGAACCGGCGATCGGCGTTCAGGTTCGCGGCTTCTCTGGAGGTGAGGCTCAGGGGCGGATCGTCAGGCTCCTGATGCGGTTGTCGGGGTCGAACTCAAAGGAGAAGGCCAGGGTGACCGGGCTGCCGGGGAAGTCGCCGGCGATGTCGACGGTGGCGTCGCAGGAGCCGTCGCCGGGTTCGTAGGAGTGCACGGTGTACGACACCGGAGGGACCTCGGCCCGCCAGGCGCGGATGGCGTCGATGCCGTGGTGCTCCTTGCCTTCGTCCTCGACCGTGGCGTCGTCGGCGAACTGGGCGCAGTAGGGCGCCGTGTCAGGCTGGGCGGCGAGTTCGAAATAGCGGCGGAGCAGAACTTCAGCGGTCGCGGTCACGTCGTCTGCGCTCTCCTCGGGAGGACCAGGCACGTCAGGCGCCGGGCAGGGCTTCGGCCAGTTCATCGCGCCCCCGGACACCGAGCTTGCTGTAGGCGGTGTGAAGCTTGTTCTCCACGGTGCGGGGTGAGAGGTGCAAGGCTGCGGCGATGTCCTTGTTGGACAGGCCGGTGGCGGCGAGGCGGGCGATCTGCAGCTCCCGCTCGGAGAGGAGCGACCCAGCCGCGGCGTCGCGCGGGGCCAGTTTCGGGGTGCTCGCCCCCTCGCAGCGGGCGACCAGGGAACAGGCCCGGCGCTCGGCAGCGGTCGCCGCCCGCCGGTCACCGCACCGGCGCCACACCTCGGCGGCGTCCACGGCGGCCTCGGCGGCCAGGAGCAGGGCGCCCATCTCCTCGAATTCGACCGACAGCGCCGCCAGCCGGGCGGCGTCCCTCTGCACCAGCGCGGCGGCGTGGGCCGCCCGGGCGTCGACCAGCGGCCCTTCAATGAGCGCAGCCAGCGCCTCCAGCCGGGCGGCGACCCCGCCCGCTTCGCCGAGGCGGGCCAGGTCGTGCAGCGCCGTCGATTCCGACACGAGATCGCCGGCCTCGGCGGCCACGTCCACCGCCTCGTGGAGCAGTCGCCGGGCGCCCGCCAGGTCGTTGTTGGCCAGTGCCGTCCAGGCCCGGGCCCGGACGGCCTCGGCCTCCTTCATACGGACGTGCTTCGGGAGGGCATCGAGCTCGGCGAGGGCCCGGATCGCCTCCTCCGGTTCCCCGGCCAAGGCCAGCGCCTCGGCCAGGGGGATGAGCGCTACCCGCACCACCACCAGGCGGCCGTGCTCCCGGGCCAGGGCCACCGCCTCCCGGCCCCAGCGGATCGCCTGGCGCACCCGGCCCTGGGCCACGCAGATGGCGCAGAGCGCGGGGGCCAGGTCCCAGCGGGCCTCGACCGATCCTTCCGCCACTCCCCGGTCGTAGGCGTCGGTGGCCAGGGACTCGGCTTCGGCGATCCACCCGGCGTAGAGGACGGCGTAGCTCCGCAGCGAGTCGTGGACCGACGGATTCCACGGCAGCGGCTGGCCGGTGAGCCGGCGGTGGGCGGCGGCTCCCCGCTCGGCGGCGTCGACCGCCCGGGAGGCCTGACCGACCTTCCCGAACCCGTAGTTGGCCATGACCGCCGCCCAGACCAGGGCCCGCCCGCTGGCCCGTTCCAGCAGCGGCGTGGTCACGTCGAGCGCTTTGGCCGTCTGGCCGGCGGCGTCGAGCACCGAACCGCGGTAGGCGGTGAGCTCGTCCCGGACGCCGGCATCGGCGATGCGGCACTCGGCCGCCTCGGCCACCGCCAGCCCGTCGTCGAGCCGGCCGAGGCTGTAGATGAGGTTGTCGACCCGCACGACGGCCAGGCGGCCGAGCTCGGCGTCGCCGTCGGCCCGCCCGTTCAGCTCGGCCAACCGGGCTTCGGCCTCCTCGGCCCGGCCGGTCAGGCTGAGCATCTGGGCCGCCAGCAGCTCGGCCTCGAAGCCGCCGTCGGCCTCGATGGCCACCCGGGCCAGGCGCTCGGCCAGGCCGAGGTCGTGCAGCGCCCAGGCCCGGTGGGCGGCGGCCACCATGAAGGCCGGCTCGATCCGGCCGCCGTGGTTGAGGCGCCAGCCGGCGAAGCGGAGCAGGTCGTCGCGCCGGCGCAGCCCGGCCGCCTCCAGGGCGTCGGCCAGGGTGCGGGACAACGCCCGGATCCGCAGCGGTGACATCAGCGCCCGCAGCACGTCCCCGTAGACCGGGTGCACGAGGTGGAGGTCGTAGCGGTGGCCCGCCTCCTCCGCCCGGACGAGCCCCCGCCGCTCCAGGCTGGTGAGGACGGCCGGCCCGGTGATGCGCTCGAACACGTCGACACCGAGCGGTTCACCCAGGGCCAGCAGCTCGAGGCTCTCCCGGTCCTCGTCGCTCAGCCCGGCCAGGCGATTCTCCACCAGCTCCACCAGCCGGGCCGACGCCGGCAGCCGGGCGTGGAGGTTCCACAGGCCGCCGTCGGCCCGCAGCACGTTGCCTTCCACGGCAGCCAGCACGATCTCCCGGGGGAAGAGGACGTTGCCGGCGCTCCGCTGGAAGAGCAGGTGGCGGGCGCCGGCATCGACCGGCCCGCCCAGCCCGGCGGTCAACAGGTCGCCGATCGCCCGCTCCCCCAACGGTTCCAGGTCCACCCGCTCGGCCAGCCCGTCCTTCCACAGCGCCAGCACCGGGTCGGGCAGCGCCTGACGGGACCGTACCGTCGCCAGCACGAAGGCCCGCTCGGCGGTGGCCAACTGGTGGGTGAGGGCGGCCGACGCGTCGTCGAGGAGGTGGGCATCGTCCACGAGGAGGGCGACGGGGCGCCCCTCCCCCCGCTGGGCGATGGCCTGGGCGATCTGACGGAGGGTCTGCCCCCGGTCCTGACCGACGACCAGCTCGGGGAGGACGGAGGCGAAGGCCCCGAACGGCAGGCCGGCGGTGGCCGGAGTGGCCGCCACCCGCAGCGTGGCGAAGCCCCTGGCCGCCGCGGCGGCGAGGCCCTCGGCGGCCAGGCGCGTCTTGCCGACGCCGGCCGCGCCGGCCAGCAGCACCCCGCCCGTCCGGCCGTCGAGGCCGGCCAGGATGCGGCCGAGCTCCTCCGTCCGGCCGATCAGCGGCCAGTCATCCCCCCGCATAGTGATCAGTGTCCCATCCGTTACCCGAGTCGGCGCAGGATCCCCTGTTCAATGGCCCCGAACCCGACGGCTCCGTCCGTGGTGCGGACCTCGGCGAAGTCGTCGTAGGCGCTGAGGGCGGCCGACGTCGTCGGTTCACCGAGCGGCACGAAGATCCGGGCCTCGGGCCGCTCCACCGTGAGCCCGATGCCCGCTCCGTCGGTCAGATCGAGCTCCATCCGCGCCAGCCCGCCCCACGCGTCCCGCACCACCCGGGAGCCGCAGATCTCGCCCTGGCGGGCGCCCATGAGGAACCCGGCGACGTGGTCGTCGTCCCGCAGGGTGCTGCGGAACTTCATGATGGCCAGGTCGAAGTCCTCGAACAGGAACAGGCAGGCGTAGTACTCGACCCACGACGCCGCCTCGTCCCGGAACCCCCAGGTGCGGTCCCGCAGGGAGGCGCCGTCGATGGTGAGCGTCGTGTCGCCGAGGGTGACGGAACCGGTGGCGGTGCCGGTCTGCTGAAAGTGCTGCAGCGGCTCGTTGCCCTCCAGGCCCGGCAGCACCTGCGACTGGCTGTAGTCGCAGGCGTGGTGCCGGGGCGACAGCGTGACGTCGACGGCCAGGTCGGGGCCCTTGGCGACGATGTGGCCGGCCAGGTCGAGGGAGATCGACGGGCTCGAGAACTCCATGGGAGCCAGCGCCTCGATGATCTCCGCCTCCCTCCCGTCGGCCACCAGGCTGCAGCGGGAGCGGAGCCCGCCGGAGTTCGGCGAGGTCGTGACGTGGGTGACGCCGTAGACGCCCTGGGGCCGGTCGTAGAAGGCCAGCCAGGCGTTCTCCCGCCAGGGCGGATCGCCCGGCTGGATCAGTCGGTCAGGGTGGACGGGCTCGGCCAGGGGGCCCCAACCGCCGCGGTGATCACTGTCCATGTGAGAACCGCATGCCGTGGCGGGCGCCGATCGTCGGCAGGTCGTTGAGGGTGAGGTAGCCGGGGGCGGCGCCGACCAGGGCGGCGATGGAGTTCACGCAACGGGCGGCGGTCATGATGACGGCGTCGTCGAGGCTGGCGCCCGTCCCGCCGGGGAGGCCGAGGGGGAACTCGCCGACGAACGGCGGCATCCCGTCGATCTCGATGCGGTAACCGCCGGCGGTGCCGATCTTCGGCCAGTCGGGGGCGGCGTCGGGGCCGATCCGGTTGATGTGGTTGACGACGACCCGCTTCTCCCCGGCGACGACGCCGGCCAGTGACCAGCGCAGGGCGCCGATCGTGCCCTCCTCGACCACCAGCCCGTTGACTCCGGTGTACGTCGTCGGCGACAGCCAGACGTCCATGTCGAGGGCGAGGTCGTCGAGCACGAGGCCGAGGGCGTCGGCCATGAGGTGCGGTGCGCACCCCCACGACGCCAGCAGTGACGCCGCCCCGGTCTGGGGCAGGTCCTGGGGCCGGCGGCCGAAGCCGATGGCGGCGATCGTCTCGGCCACCGGGTAGGTGCCGTAGTCGATCATCTCCCAGGTGCGGATCTGGGTGATGTCGCCGAGCACGCTCGACATGGTGATGGCCAGGCAGTCGCTCACGAAGCCGGGATCGATCCCGGTGAAGAACACGCTGCTGCCGCCCTGGGCGCAGGCCTTCTCGAGCGACGCCCGCATGCCCTCGCCGTCGGCCAGTTGGCGCCAGTGCATGCCGGAGGCGATCGAGCTGACCACGTTGGCTCCGCTGGCCAGCAGCGGCTGGATCTCCTCCAGCCAGGGCCGCGACGGGCTGTCGGGCAGTGTCGGGTCGAACAGGGCGTCCCGGGGCATGTAGACGATGCAGTCGGCATCGAGGGCCAGGAGCTCGTCGGTGCTGGTGGTGGCCTTGACGCCGGTGGACGGGCGGCCGGCGATCTCGCCGGCGTCGACGCCGACCTTGCCGTCGGTGAAGCACTTCAGGCCGACCAGCTCGAGGTCGGGGTTGTCGATGACGAAGCGGAGGGCGTGGAGGCCGACGGCGCCGGTGCCCCACTGCACGACTCGATGCGGCATAGCGGTTCTCCTTGTCAGGTCAGGTCTTGACCCATACGGCGGCGGGACCGGGCAGGACGTGGTTGGGACGCCACGGAATGTTGTCGGGGGCCTCGAGCTCCATGTCCGGGAGCTTGTCGAGGAGGACGTTGAGCGACACGCGCAGCTCGAGGCGGGCCAATGCCGCCCCGAGGCAGAAGTGCGGGCCGTAGCCGAACGTGAGGTGCCCGCCCCGGGGCCGGGTGAAGTCGATGCGGTCGGGGTCGGGGAACACGGCCGGGTCCCGGTTGGCGGCGGCCAGGATCGACACGACGGACTGGCCCCGCTCGATGCGGCGCCCGTCGAGCTCGACGTCCTTCGTCGCCCACCGCCACCGCTGGCGCTGCACGGGCGCCGTCCACCGCAGGATCTCCTCCACGGCCCCGTCCATCAGGCCGTCGGGGTCGGCTTTCAGCTCCTCCCACCGGTCGCGCTGATCCATGAGGCCGATGATCCCCTTGGCCACGGCGTTGGTGGTCGTCTCGTGGCCGGCCACGGCCAGCTCGGTGCAGATGGCCAGCATGTCCCACTCGTTCATCCGCTGCCCGTCGTCGTCGGCGGCGGCGATCATGGCGCCGAGGAGGTCGTCGGCGCCGTCCAGCCCCTGGCGGCGGCGTTCGGCGGCCAGGTCCTTGAAGTAGTCGAACATGCCCTGGATCCCGGCCGCGCCGGCGGCGGCGGCGACCTTGTCCCCGGGCGAGTCGACGGCCTTCGAGAGGTCCTCCGACCACTGCCGGAAGTGCGTCCAGTCGCCCTGGGGAACGCCGAGCGCGTCGCCGACGACCGTCATCGGCAGCGGGAAGGACAGGTCGGCGATGATGTCGAGGCGCCCGTCGCCCCGGGCCAGGGCCTCGTCGAGGAGGGTTTCGGCGATCAGCTCGATCCGGGGCCGCAGCGCCGCCACCCGCCGGGGAGTGAAGGCCTTGCTCATGATCGATCGGAGCTTGGCGTGGTCGGGCGGGTCGATGGCACCGAGCCAGCGGTGAAAGATGGCGGTAACCGGCGCGAAGGCGGCCGGCACCGCGCTCTCCATCCCCACCGTCTCGGGGTTGCTGGCGAACGTGGCGGTGTCGATGAGGGCGGCGGCGTTCTCGGCGTACCGGAACAGGAACCACGAGCCGGGCAGCGCCGGGTTGGAGGCGATCCCCCAGTGGATCGGGTCGAGCTCCCGGTACCGGGCGTAGATCGGGTAGGGGTCGCTGATCAGCTGGGGGTCGAGCGGGTTGAACCGGGTGACGACGGACTCGTCGGTGGCGGTCATGGCGCCTTCCTGGCTGAGGTGGCCGGTCCGGTCGGCGTGGGCGCCGGGCCGATCGGGATGAGGGGCTGCTCGACGAGCTGCGCGGCCAGAGCGGTCACCGGCAGTGGCGCGCCGACGTCGTGGCCGATGGCCTGGGCGAAGGCCAGGTCCTTGTAGGTGAGCCGGGCCAGGCCGCTCCGGCCCTGGGGGTGGGCCTCGGCCATCGTCTGGATGGCCTCCCAGTTGCGGACGACCCAGCTCTCGCCGGCGCTGACCCGGAGGATCTCGAGCATCGTGCGCTCGTCGATCCCCGACCATTTCGCCAGCCGCAGGCCTTCGAGGGTGCCCTGGAGGACGACGGCCAGCACCACGTTGTTGGTGATCTTGGCCACCTCGCCCATGCCGGGGCCGCCGACGTGGAAGACGTTGCCGGCCATGGCGTCGAGGACGTCACGGCAGGTTTCGAGGGTGGCGGCGTCGCCGCCGACCATGATGGCCAGGGTGCCGGCCTCGGCGCCGTTGGCCCCGCCGCTGATGGGGGCGTCGAGGAAACCGATGTCCCGCTCGGCGGCGAGGGCGGCCAGGCGCCGGCAGGTGGACGGGTGGATCGTGGAGTGCACGACGACGACCGAGCCGGGAGCGAGTGCGTCGAGCACTCCCCCGTCGTGGAGCGTGGCGTCGACCTGAGCGTCGTCGACGACGGCCAGCAGCACGATGTCGCACCGCTCGGCCAACGCCCTCGCCGACGGAGCCACCGCGGCGCCGAGCCCTTCCAGTCGCTCCAGCGGTTCGGGCCGGACGTCGAACACGGTGAGCGGGAACCCCGCCTTGGCCACGTTGGCGGCCATGGGTTCCCCCATGGCGCCGAGGCCGATGAAGCCGATGCGCTGGTCGGTGTTCATGACTCCTCGATCGTGTCGCTGGTGGCCGGGCGGACGGTACCGGCGTCGCCGTCGACGACGACCAGGTCACCGGTCCGAAGGCGCGCCGTGCCGTGCCGGGTGTTGATGACGCAGGGGATACCGAGCTCCCGGGCGGCGATGGCGCCGTGGCTGAGCGGCCCGCCGACGTCGATGACCAGGGCGCCGGCCACCAGAAAGAGCGTGATCCAGGCCGGGTTGGTGGTGGCGCAGACGAGGATCTCGCCCGGCTCCAGTGTGGTGTCGACCAGCGGATCGTGGATGACTCGCACCGGGGCGGTGACCCGGCCGGGCGACACGCCGATGCCATCGAGGCGGTGGTCGTCATTCTCGGTATGCCCGGTCATGGGCGTCAGCGCCGGCATCCCGGTCCAGTACTCAGGAATCGCAACCTGGCGGCAGGCGTCGTGGAAGGCGCGCCGTTCGGCCACGACGGCGGCGACATCGCCGGGGAGCCGGCCGCACAGCTCCTCCCGGGTCAGGAAGAACACATCGCGGGCGTCGCTGAGGAGGCCTTCCTTCTCCAGTGCGGCACCGGCGGCGCGGGCGGCGGCCCGGGCCACGTCGAAAGCCTGGACGTAGGCTGCCTTGCCCACCTCCCGCAGCGGCACGAACCGCTCGGTCAGCTTGAGCACGAGCCGGGCCACCGGGCGTTGCACGGCCGGCAGGGCGGCCAGCAGCCGGTCCTCCATCGCTTGACGGGAGGCCACCTGGGCCTCCTGCCGTGCGCCCGGGGCCTGGGAGTCGGGCAGGTCGCGATACACCGGCAGCAGCGCTTCGAGCGGCGCCGGGTCCTCCCGCCACGACGGCGTGGTCATGTCGCCGGTGGACGGGCCGTGGAACCCATGGCGGGACAGGAACTCCGCCATGGCCATCCCGCCCCGGGCGGTGCGCCACAGGTCGGTGAGGAGCAGCGTCTCTTCCATCCCGCCGTAGCCGGTGACGAGCTCGGCCTCGGCGCCGTCGAGCCCGGCTACTTTGGCCAGGGCCCGGACCCGTTCGAAGCAGGCCTGGGCCAGCATGCCGACGAGCCCCTGGGCATGGATCAGCGTCTCGAAGCGCCGGAACGCCTCGGCCAGAGTGGCGACCGCCGCCGGGAGGTCGGTGCCGGGATCGGCCACCGCCGCCCGCCACCACGCTT
>JAUZEX010000033.1 GCA_030838815.1 Actinomycetota bacterium | reverse complement strand
GCACGTTGGGGTCGCCGGTGATCACCTCCAGGGCGTTGGCGATCGTCTTGGCCCCGGCGCCGCCGCCGACGTCGAGGAAGTTGGCCGCTTTGCCGCCGGCCTGGTTGACGACGTCGAGGGTGCTCATCACGAGCCCGGCGCCGTTTCCGATGATGCCGACCTCGCCGTCGAGCCCGATGTAGTTGAGGCCCCGCTCCCGGGCCGCCTGCTCCCGGGGGTCGAGGCCCGAGATGTTGCGCAGGGCCTCGAACTCGGGGTGGCGGTAAGCGGCGTTGTCATCGAGGGAGACCTTGGCGTCGAGGGCGTGGACGCTGCCGTCGGGTCGCAGGATCAGCGGGTTCACCTCGACGAGGTCAGCGTCGAGTTCCACGAACGCCCGGTAGAGGCTCTTGAGGATGGCGATGGCGCCGCTGCGGGCGGCGGGATTGAGCTTGGCCCCGAAGACGAGCTGGCGGGCGTGGTAGTCCTCGATGCCCACCAGCGGGTCGATGTGGACCCGGGCGATGGCCGCCGGATCCTCCTCGGCGACCTGCTCGATGTCGACTCCGCCCTTGGCGCTCACCATGCCGAGGTGCTTCTTGGCCGCCCGGTCGAGGGTGAAGGAGGCGTAGTACTCCTCGGCGATGTCGCTGGCCTTCTCGATCCATACCGTGCGGACGAGGTGGCCCTTGATGTCCATGCCGAGGATGTTCGAGGCGTGCTGGCGGACTTCGTCGGTGGTGTTGGCCAGCTTGATGCCGCCGGCCTTGCCCCGGCCGCCGACCTGCACCTGGGCCTTGACGACGACGGGGAAGCCGAGCCGCCCGGCGGCGGCCACGGCGTCGTCGACGGTCTCGACCGCCTCGCCGGGCGATACCGGCACGCCAAAACGCGCCAACAGCTGCTTTCCCTGGTACTCGAAGAGATCCACGCGCCCTCGCCTCCCACACTCGCCGTCGTGCAGCCACGCAGGATATGGGCACGCAGGATATGGGGCGGCGGCCGGTGAAGCCGAAAGTCAGGTGGCCGGTTGCCCCTCACGCTCGTCGAGCGCTCCCGCCAGCCAGTCGACGATGGCCTGCATCGGGGTGCCGGGCGTGAAGATGGCGGCCACCCCCTGCTCCTTGAGCTTCGGAATGTCGCCCTCGGGGATGATCCCGCCCCCGAAGACCAGGACGTCGCCCGCGCCCTTGTCGGCCAGCTGGGCCATCACCTTGGGAAAGAGCGTGTTGTGGGCGCCGGAGAGGAGCGACAGCCCGACGGCGTCGGCGTCCTCCTGGATCACCGTCTCCGCCACCTGATCCGGCGTCTGGTGCAGGCCGGTGTAGATGACCTCGAAGCCGGCGTCGCGCAGCGCCCGGGCGATGACCTTGGCGCCGCGGTCGTGCCCGTCGAGCCCGGGCTTGGCGACGACGACGCGGTACGGCCTCTGCATGACCGGAACAATAAAGCGGCCGTAGCATCGACGCCGGATGGACACCACCGAGATCGCCCTCGAGAACCGCGACCGCCACGTCGTCGACCTGACCGACGAGGCGGCCCGCTTCTGCCGTCCCTTGGGGGACGGGCTGCTGTCGGTCTTCGCGCCCCATGCCACCGCCGGCGTCGCCCTCATGGAGCTCGGCTCGGGGTCGGAGCCCGACCTGGCCGAGGTGCTGGAGCGGCTCCTCCCGAGGGATGACCGCTATCGCCACCGGCACGGCAGCCCCGGCCACGGCGCCGACCACCTGCTGCCGGTGTTCGTCAGCCCGTCGCTGGTCATCCCTGTGGTGGCGGGCCGGATGGCACTCGGCACGTGGCAGAGCCTGGTGCTGGTCGATCTCAACCGGGACAACCCCCACCGCCGGGTCCGCCTCTCATTTCTGGCCGGCTGATTGGTAGAGTTTCGGCCTTGAGGCGCTTGTTGGTGTTCCTGGCGGCGGTCGCGCTGCCGGTGGTCGGTTTCGTCCCGGCTGCCCACGCACTGGGGGCCGCGACCTGCGTGATCAGCGGCACGATGACGTTCACGGAACCCACGAGCACCCTCGGCGCCGGCACCTGGGAGATCGGCCCGGGGCTCATCGAGTGCAATGGCGCCGTCAACGGCTACCGGATCTGGGGCTCGGCGCCGTTCACGGGTCGGGGCACCTTCACCAACCTCTCCCCCGCCGGCAGCCCCTGCCTGCACCAGGTCGGGACCGGGATCGTCGATTACACGTTCCAGAGTGGGGCGATGGTCTTCCACAAGCAGGAGTCGCAGCGGTTCGTCGTGGCCGGGGGCGGCGAGTTCACCACGCCCTCCTTGCGGGGGACGCTCCAGATGGCGCCGCCCTACCAGGGTGACTGCCTGACGAAACCGTTGACCCGGGCCACCTTCGCCGCCCAGGGCGCCATGGTCTGGACGGCGCCGTTCTTCTTCGGCAAGGACGCCGGGAGCCGCGACGGGGGCTCGTAGGTTCCGCATCTGATGGCGAAGCGGAAGATCGACAAGGGCACCCGGGTCATCCTGGCCACAGCCGCGGTCGTCTGCGGCCTGGTGATGGGGATCGTGGTGATCGCGGTCCTCAACGGCCGCGGCGGGGGCGAGGCCCCGCCGTACCAGCCGTTCTTCGCCGGCCAGTCCGACCGGATCTCCCGGCAGATCAAGGACGGCGGCCCGGTGTTCTACCCCGACCCCCGCAAGGGCGGGCGGGCGTTCTACCTCGACGTCGACGGCGCCCAGATCATCGCCCTGCACGTTGTCCCGCCGGGCGGGACCATCGACTGCCTCGTCCAGTGGAACCAGGCCAGCCGCCGGTACGAGGACTGCCACCACGCCCCCCTCGAACGCTCGGCCCTGGCCCGCTTCCCCGTCCTCACCCGTCAGATCGGCGACAAGACCAGCATCTTCGTTGACCTCCGCGCCATCCAACCGCCGGGGAGCGCGCCGAGCCCTTAGGCGGTGTTGCCGCGGTTGCCCGTCCGCAACCGCCAGGCGAGCGTGTCGAGGACCTCCGCACGGGAGGCGCCGCGGCCCATCGCCTCGATGAAGGTGTCACCGATGGCGAGCGCCGCCCACTGCTCGTCTCAGCCGTATTCGAGCTTGACCCGCCACGACCGCTCCCCGATCTCCAGGCGGACCCACTCGACCTTGTGACACTCCGGCTCCTCAGCCATGCCTGCATTGTCGCTCACCCG
>JAUZEX010000343.1 GCA_030838815.1 Actinomycetota bacterium | reverse complement strand
ACACCGGCCGCGAGGGCGGAGCCCAGCTCCTCGTCGGACTTGTTGTTGCCGTGGAAGAGGATCCTTCCGGGGGCGAACCCGGCCGACAGGGCGACATGGAGCTCGCCGCCGGTGGCGACGTCAAGGTGGAGGCCCTCCTCGGCCACGAGGCGGACCATGGCCCGGCACAGGAACGCCTTGCCGGCGTAGGCGACGCCGTCGGGCCCGAAGGCGCCGACGTACTCCCGGCAGCGGGCCCGGAGATGGGCCTCGTCGTAGACGAACAGCGGCGTGCCGAACCGCTCGGCCAGGAGGCCGAGGTCGCAACCGCCGATCGAGAGCCGGCCGTCCGGAGAGACGGCGGCCGTGGCCGGAAGGAGACGCAGGTCGATCGGGGCGCTCACGGGCGGGAGGGAGGAACGCCGTTCAGAGGCGGGGGCCGAGGGGCCGGTCCGGATCCCCTGCCGCCGCCGGCTGCCCGGGCCCGGCCGGGCCGGAGGGGCGGTCGCCGTTGGCGTCCGCCGCGGCCTGGCTACGGGCCGCCTGGCTGCGGGCCAGGAGGACGTTCACCCGGGCGATGAGGTCGAGCGGGTCGAACGGCTTGGTGACGTAGTCGTCCACTCCGAGCTCCATGCCCCGCTCGACGTCCTGGCTCTGGGCCCGCGCCGTCACGAAGATGATCGGGATGTGGGCGGTGTCTGGGTCTTCACGTAACGCTTTCGCCACCTCGTAGCCGGTCATGCGGGGCATCATCACGTCGAGCACCACGATGTCGGGGTGGACGGCCCGGGCCCGCTCGAGCCCCTCGGCCCCGTCCGACGCCCGGACGACTTCGAACCCCTCCATCTCGAAGTTCACCTCGAGCAGCTTCAGGATGACGGGGTCGTCGTCGACCACGAGCACGGTGGCCGGGGCCATGAACCTCATGGTACACGGCGGTTTTTCAGCCTCCGGGGACGCGGGCGGCCTAGGATCGCGGGCTCATGCTGCCCTCGTAGCTCAGGGGATAGAGCAACGGCCTCCGGAGCCGTGTGCGGGCGTTCGAATCGCCCCGAGGGCGCGACCGGCTCAGACCGAGAGGATCTCGGCCAGCTGGACAGACCGGCAGCAGCGGAAGCGACCGTTGCGGGTCGGTCGGTTCCAGGTGTCGAGCACGGCCCAGAGAGCACCCCTGGCGTCGCGGAAGGTCTCGAGGCCCCCCGGGGCGTACTGGCCCTCGACTCCGAGGCCGGCCGTCGTGAGGAATGGGCGGTCCGAGGTTTCGCGGCAGGGGCCGTCGAGGTCCGGGCAATAGGCCAGGCCGGTGGCATAGCCGGGCGTGTCGAAGTGGTTGCCGGAGTAGAAGAGCCACCAGCCGCCGTCCGCCGACGGGATGGCGGCAGGCTCCTCGACGATCTTGTCCTGCCAGCGTGACCGGGCGCTCAGCAACCGGTGCGGGGTGCCGGCCAGGCCGAGACCGTCGGCGGTCAGCGCCTGCTGCCACAGGCTGCTGGGGCGGCCGAGGGTGTTCGCCTCGTCTTTCCAGAGCAGGTGGAGCCCACCGCGGCCGTCCCGTGTCACGGCCGGGTCGATCGACCCACCGAGCTCGTGCTGGCAGAGCAGGGGCCCGTCGCCGACGCCGGCGTAGGGCCCGTCGGGCGCCTTCGAGGCCACGGCGCCGATGCACTGCTGGCCGCTGCCGGCGTCGGGCAGCGTCACGTACATGACGAAACCGAGGCCGGTGTCGAGCACCGCCGGCGCCCAGCTCAGCGAGTGCTTCGGATCCGAACGGGCCCACCCGGGAAGGTCCGGGAGGGCGTCGGGGCCCTTCTGCCACGTCGCCAGATCGGACGACCGGGCCGTCGGGATCCGGGCGGGCCAGTCGCCCGTCCCGAAGGCCACGAAGCCGGTGACCGACCCGCCCGCCGTCAGCGGGAGCACGAACGGGTCGCCGAGGTCACCGTTGTAGGCGGTGCGGACCGGCCCGAGCACCGGCGGCCGCGGGGTGGCGGTGGCCCGCCCGCTCCGCCCGACGACCAGAAAACCGGCCACGAGCACCATGACGAGCATCCCTGCGACGACGGGCCGACGGCTCACTTCGCCGATGATTCCATCGAAGGGGCGGCGCCGCCGATCACCGGCAGGGGGGCGAGGCGGGCAAAGGCCGCGTTGCGGGGAAGAAAAACCGGGGTGGTCGACGGCAAGCCGAATTGGGCCGGCTGACGACGGGTGGTGTCTGAGCCGCCGACCACCCCGGGGCGCCCGACCCGCCTCCGCCGGGCAGGGCGCAGGCTCCACTTGGAGCGCACCGGCACCATATCCCTTCCACCGTAAAACTGCAAACTTCGTAAAAGTTCGCCACCACCCGCACCGCGGAACCGGTTCAAAATCCGATCCGCAACATGGGAATTGACGCCGCCTCGCCAGCGTTACACACCTCACCTAGATCTTTGTTGATAGCGAGGCACTCAATGTCTGACGTGGTGGAGACCCGATTCCTGCCCCTGCTCCCCCTGTCCACGGGAGTAGTGCTGCCGCAGATGGTCGTGCCCCTCGGCCTGGAGAGCGACGAGGCCAAGTCGGCCGCCGACGCCGCCCGGGCGGGTGACGGCCTGCTGGTGCTCGTGCCGCGGATCGAGACCGACGGCGGCCCGACGGGCTACGCCAAGGTCGGCACGGTGGCCAAGATCGAAGAGGCCGGGCGGCTGCCCGGCGGCGGCCGGGGCGTGCTGGTGCGCGGCCTCCACCGGGCCATCCTCGGCGCGGCGGTTCCCGGCTTCGGCGAGGGCTCCTCGGGCAATGGGCTGTTCGTGCACGCCGAGCCGGTGGAAGACCCCGCCGGCGCCCCCTCCGAGCGCGCCCAGGAGCTCATGAAGGAGTACCGGGCCGTGGTCGAGGCCATCCTCGAGCACCGCCGGGCCACGCCCTTCGCCGAAGCCCTGCGGGGCATCGGCGACCCGGGCGCCCTGGCCGACACGGCCGGCTACTCCCCCGACCTCTCCTTCGAGCAGCGCATCGAGCTGCTCGAGACCATCGACGTCACCGAGCGGCTGGCCAAGGCGCTGGCCTGGGCCCGCGACACCCTCGGCGAGCTGGAGCTCAAGGAGCGGATCCGCACCGACGTGACCGATGGCATGGAGAAGCGCCAGCGGGAGTTCATGATCCGCCAACAGATGGACGCCCTCCGCAAGGAGCTCGGCGAGGACGACGACGACGTCGCCGGCGGCTACCGGGCCAAGCTCGCCGACCTCACTATGCCGGTGGCGGTGCGCACGGCCGTGGAGCGCGAGATCGACCGGCTGGAGCGGACGGGCGAGCAGAGCCCCGAGCACAGCTGGATCCGCACCTGGCTCGACACGCTGACCGAGCTGCCGTGGGGCAAGCGGTCCGACGACCGGCTCGACCTGACCGAGGCCCGGGCCATCCTCGACGCCGACCACACCGGCCTCGACGACGTGAAGGAACGCATCGTCGAGCACCTGGCCGTGCGCAAGCTGCGCAAGGACCGGGGCCTCGACGCCGTTACTTCCGGGGACACCGCGGACCCCGGGCCAGCTTCCGTCGCTCCTCCTCGGGGCGGTTCGGGCGCCATCCTCGCGCTGGTCGGCCCTCCGGGCGTCGGCAAGACGTCGCTCGGCGAGTCGGTGGCCCGCGCCCTCGGCCGCAAGTTCGTCCGGGTCGCCCTCGGCGGCGTGCGGGACGAGGCTGAGATCCGCGGTCACCGCCGTACCTACGTGGGCGCCCAGCCCGGCCGCTTCGTCCGGGCTCTGAAGGAGGCGGGGACGATGAACCCCGTCATCCTGCTGGACGAGGTCGACAAGCTCGGCGCCGACTGGCGGGGCGATCCCACCTCGGCGCTGCTCGAGGTGCTCGATCCGGCCCAGAACCACACCTTCCGGGACCACTACGCCGAGGTCGACCTCGACCTGTCGGACGTGCTGTTCCTGGCCACCGCCAACGTGCTCGACACGATCCCCGGGCCGCTGCTCGACCGCATGGAAATGCTGCGGCTCGACGGCTACACCGAGGACGAGAAGGTGACCATCGCCCTCGGCCACCTGCTGCCCCGGCAGCAGGAGCGCAACGGGCTCCAGCCCGGCGAGGTCGAGGTGACCGACGACGCCGTCCGGGCGGTCGTGACCGGTTACACCCGGGAGGCCGGCGTGCGGGGGCTCGAGCGGGAGCTCGGACGTCTGCTCCGCAAGGCGGCGACCCGGATCGCCGGTGGTTCGGTGGAGACCCTCCCCGGAGCCCCGGGAGGCATCGCCAAGGTCGTCATCGACGTCGATGACGTGGCGAAGTCGCTCGGCCGGGCGAAGTTCTACGACGAGGCGGCCGACCGCACCGGGGTTCCCGGCGTGGCGACGGGCCTGGCCGTGACCGGCGCCGGCGGCGACGTGCTGTTCGTCGAGGCGGGTTCGATGCCGGCCGAGAGCGGCGGCGGGCTGGCCATCACCGGCCAGCTCGGCGACGTGATGAAGGAGTCGGCCGAGATCGCCCTGTCCTACATCCGGTCCCACGCCGAGCTGCTCGGCCTGCCGGCCGGGTCGTTCGACAAGAAGCGGTTCCACCTCCACGTGCCGGCCGGTGCCGTGCCGAAGGACGGTCCCTCGGCCGGTGTCACGATGACGACGGCATTGGTCAGCCTGCTCACGGGCCGGCCGGTGAAGTCGACGGTGGGCATGACCGGCGAGGTCACGCTGTCCGGCCGGGTGCTCCCGATCGGTGGCCTGAAGCAGAAGGTGCTGGCCGCCCACCGGGCCGGGCTCACCACGGTGATCCTGCCGGCCCGGAACGGCCCGGATCTCGACGACGTGCCCGAGGCGGTGCGGGAGGCGATGACCTTCCACCTCGCCGAGGACATCGGTCAGGTCCTGGGCTGGGCCCTGGAGGACGCCCCGGCGGCCACTGTGCCGGCCGAGGCGGCCTAGGTCCCCGCCGCCGGCCCCCGGCTCCTTTCCCCCTCCGGAGCCGGGCCGACGGGCGGGTGATCCCGAACCGGCGTTCCGGCGGGCGGCGTGACTCCCGCCCTCAGGAACGCCGGTTCGGCGCGACCGTCCGCAAACCGGCGCTCGTTCACCGGGATGGAGCGGAAATGGAACGCCGGTTCGGCGTCCCGGCCCCAAGCCCCACAACCGGCGTTCGATTACCGGGATAGAGCGGAAATGGAACGCCGGTTTGTGGCGTCGGGGAGAATCGGCGCCGTGTGCGGGCGGGCGCAGTATCTCAAGGTGCCGGAGATTGTCGGCGAGTTCGGGCCGGCGCGGGTCGGCGACATCGTCGACGCCGTGCTCGCCGAGGAGGCCTTCCCGCGTTCGGTGGTGCCCGGACTGGTGCTGCACAAGGACGAGCGGGTCGTCTCCTCGTTCACGTGGGGGTTCTTCGACGACGGCACGGGCCACAACGCCCGCCTGGAGACGGCCGCCGACCGCACCGCCTGGCGCGACGCCTTCGCCTCCGCCCGCCTGGTCCTACCGCTGGCCCGGTTCGTCGAAGGACGGGCCTGGTTCTCGGACGCCTCCGGCGGCCCCCTGGCCGTGGCCGGCCTCTACCGCCTCGGTGCCCTCCCGCCCGCCGACTCCGCCGGTCCGCCGACCGCCGGGCGCCTGGGCCTCTCCGGCCCACGCCGACCCGATCGTCCGCCGACAGACGGTCCCTCGGGCCTCTCCGACCCACGCCGACCCGACCGTCCGGCGACCGACGGGCGCTCGGGCCTCTCCGACCCACGCCGACCCGACCGTCCGGCGACCGACGGGCGCTCGGGCCACCCACGCCGACCGGCCCGTCGGCCAACCGGAGCCCGACTCAGCCTGCCCGACCCGCCCGGCAGCCCGGGCGACCGGCCCGGAGGACCCACCGCGCCGCCGATGGCGTCGCGCCCGGCGCGGCGGGCCACGATGCTGACCCGTCCGGCCGACGACCTCGTGGCACCATTCCACGACCGCATGCCGGTCATCCTGCCCGCTGACCTGATCGGGCCGTGGCTGGCGGGAGAACCCGTCCCGCTCGCCA
>JAUZEX010000337.1 GCA_030838815.1 Actinomycetota bacterium | reverse complement strand
CCCTGGCTGCCCGTCCACGAGACGACCGACGAGCAGTGGGACCTCGTCTACGACGTCAACCTCCGCTATGTGTTCCGGGCGGTGCGGGCGGCCATCGGCCAGTTCCTCGACCAGGGGACGGGCGGCTCGATCGTCTGCATCGGATCCATCTCGGGGGAGCGGAGCTCGCCCTACGCCGCGGCCTACGGCGCGGCCAAGGCCGGCCTGGAGAACATGGCCCGGTCGGTGGCCGTCGAGTACGCCCGTTCGGGGATCCGGATGAACGTCGTGGCCTGCGGCGTGATCGCCACCGACGCCGCCCGCATCGTCTTCGCCGAGCGGCCGGAGTTCACCGACCGCCTTCCGATGGGCCGGCCCGGCGATCCCGACGAGGTGGCGGCCGTCGTCACGTTCCTGGCCTCAACGGCGGCCAGCTACGTGAGCGGCCAGTCGATCCTGGTCGACGGCGCCCTGCTGTCCCGCTTCCCGCTGCCCCTGCCCGACGTCCCGCCCTCGACCGCGGGCTGAGCAGCAATTCTTCCGGCTTTAACGTCAACGCTTGAGTTGATACACTCATCCCATCGAGTCCGCCTCGGGACGGAGGGTCCGCATGAAGTTCCACCTCATCCAGCCCGGCATGATCGGCCGCCGCCACGAGATCGAGCAGGGGATGGCCGGGCAGAACCACGAGCTGTACCAGCGCTACCTCGATGAGGTGAAGCAGTACATCAGGATGGGCGACGAGTACGGCTACGCCAGCTACGGGCACAACGAGCACCACCTGCAGATCGAGGGCTTCGAGATCACGAACAGTCCTGGCATGTTCAGCCTGTTCGTCGGCCTGCACTCCAAGCGGATGCGGGTGTCGACCCTCGGCTACGTGCTGCCGACCCACAACCCGGTCCGGGCCGCGGAGGAGATCGCCACCCTCGACCACATGCTCGGTGGCCGGCTCAACATCGGCTTCACCCGGGGCTACCAGGGCCGGTGGGTCGACTCCTACGCCACGGTCCACGGCGCCACCGCCACCACCCCCGAGCTGGCCAAGGCCCGCGACGAGCGGGACCAGATGAACCGTGAGATCTTCGAGGAGTCCGTCCAGATCGTGAAGAAGGCCTGGACCAACTCCACCTTCTCCCACAAGGGGAAGTACTGGTCGTTCCCACCCGAGCAGGGCTCGGCCGGCCACCCCGCCTACACGGCGTTCGGCAACGGGATGGACGAGTCGGGTCTGGTCCGCGAGATCGGCATCGCCCCCCGGCCCTTCCAGAATCCCCACCCGCCGATCTACGGTGCGTTCGCCCACAGCATGCGGACGATCGACATGTGGGCCCGGGAGGGGGGCAAGCCGATCGTCATGGCCAACCAGATGGACTTCTGCGAGGCCCTGTGGAACCGGTACCTCAAGACCGCCGGCGAGGCCGGGCGGGACGTGAAGCGGGAGGACGCCGCCGCCTGGGGCGGGCTGCTGATCCTGGCCGACTCCAAGGAGAAGGCGGCGCAACTGAAGGCGGAGCACGACTGGTACTGGGAGACGTGGTTCCTGCCCTTCAGCCAGGGCTACGCCAACGCCATCATCGGCACGCCGGACGAGATCTCGAAGCAGATCGAGGACGCCCGGGATCGCCTCGGCTTCACCGAGATGTGGCTCCAGTTCGGTCAGGGCCACCTCGACGTCGACGAGAACCAGGAGGAGCTGTACCGCTTCGCCGAAGAGGTCGCTCCCCGGTTCTCGACCAAGGACGCGGACGGCACCTGGGTGTGAGGACCGCCGAGCCGCCGCCCGTCACGGCCCTGCTGGCCGGATTCGTCGCCGACTTCCCGCCGGGCGCGCTCGGGGCGGGCGTCGTTCCGCCGGGTGTGGCGGCGGAGGTCAAGCGGGCGGCGCTCGACCTGCTCGGCGTGACCCTGGCCGGATCGGTGGAACCGGCGGGGGAGCAGGCCCGGGCCTACGCCGTCTCGCAAGCGTCGGACGGGCCGGCGGCGGTGATCGGCGGCGGCCTGCGGCTCTCGCCGTCGTTGGCGGCGTTGGCCAACGGCACCGCCGGGCACGCACTGGACTACGACGACATCGGCCTCGGTGCCGGCCATGTGAGCGTGGCGGTGATGCCCGCCGCCCTGGCGGTGGCGGAGCTGGTCGGCGCCTCGGGAGCCGGGTTCATCGAGGCGATGGTCGTGGGCTACGAGGTCGCCGGCCGGCTCACCCGCATCGCGCCCGACGCCGTGTCCGGCCCCTATGCCCACGGGTTCCACAAGCCGTCCGTCTACGCCGTCTTCGGTGGGGTGGCGGCCTGCGCCCGGCTCCTCCGCCTCGACGCCGCCACCACCGCCTCGGCGCTCGGGATCGCCGCTTCGTCGGCCGGGGGCCTGCGGGTCAACTTCGGGACCATGACGAAGCCCTTCCACGCCGGACTGGCCAATCGCACGGCGGTCGAAGCGGCGCTGCTGGCCCGGTCGGGGTTCACGGCCAGCGGGGTGGCGCTCGAGGGCCGATTCGGCTGGTTCGACGCCGTCGCCCGCTCGGAAGGCGATCTGGCCGCCGTGCTTGACGGGCTGGGGGAGAGGCCGTTCGCCGTCGAGGAGGGCTTCGTCTTCAAGCGCTTCCCCTGCTGCGGCGCCAACCATGCCGCCATCGAAGCGGTGCTGTCGGTGGTGGAGGAACATGACCTGGGGCCGGCCGACGTCGCCTCGATCGAGGTGGCCATCGAAGCCCGCTACCTGAACGAGGTGCTGGTCCACCCCTGGCCGGCGACGCCGCTGGAGGGGAAGTTCTCGCTGGCCTACAACGTGGCCGCCGCCCTCGTCGACCGGGCGGTCACGATCGACACCTTCACCGACGACCGGCTCGCGGCGCTGGCCTCCGTCCGGCCATTGATCCACGTCGTCCCCGATCCGGCCTTGGCCCGGGACGCAGCGGTGGTGGCCGTCCGGACCACCGACGGCCGGGACATCCGGCTCGAGCACCGCGGCATCCGGGGCGGCCTCGACGACCCGTTGTCCTGGGCCGACCTGGCCGAGAAGTTCGCCGCCAACACCGCCCGCTTCATGAAGGACGCGGCCGTCGAAGAGATCGTCGACCGCCTCGACCACCTCGACGAGCAGCCGTCCCTGCGCCCGATCACCGACCTGCTGTTGGACGCCTCATGAGCCCCGTCCGAGCAACCGCCGCCCCGCCCGCCGCTGCCGCCGTCCGCCGCCGAATTCCCCCAACTGGCGTTCGTTTGCCGGAATGCTGCGGAAAGGGAACGCCGGAATGGGGGGACCGTCCAACTGGCGTTCGTTTGCCGGGATACGGCGGAAATGGAACGCCGGAATGGTGAGGCCGTCGTTTGCTGTCAAGCTGGGCGGGCTCGTACCGCAGTGGGCGCCGACGGTGGCGGAGCTGCCCCGGCTGTGCGCCGAGTTCGAGCGGCTCGGCGCCGACGAGGTCGTCTGCGGCGAGCACATCCTCTACGCCGCCGACATGCGCCACCCGGGCGGGTCCGGGAAGATCCGTCACAGCCGGACGGAGCAACGTTCCGACGGCGTCGACGTCTTCGTCCTGTTCTCGGCCGTGGCCGCCCTCACCACCCGGCTGCGTCTCTGCGCCGCCGTGATCCTCGGCGCCGCCCATCCAGCCCCGCTCCTCGCCCGCCAGGGCGCCGCCCTCGACGTCATCTCCGGCGGCCGGTTCGTTCTCGGCGTGGGCGGCGGCTGGTTCGCGGGCGAGTTCGAGGCCATGGGCATCCCGCCCACCGAGCGCGGCGCCCGCCTCGAGGAGACCGTGGCCGCCTGCAAGGAACTCTGGTCGCCCGGCCCGTCCAGCTACGACGGCAAGTGGATCAGCTTCACCGACATGATCTGCGAACCCGCCCCCGTCACGCCCGGCGGCCCTCCGGTCTGGTGGGG
>JAUZEX010000297.1 GCA_030838815.1 Actinomycetota bacterium | reverse complement strand
CTGGCGGACACCACCTTCGTCTCGAACCGGAAGTCGGGGCCGAGGACGGCGAGGGCGGCGGTGGCGACGAGGATCTTCTGGGTCGATGCCGGGGTGAGAGGGTCGTCGGGCCGGCGCAGGAGGACGGGTCGTTCCCCCTCGTAGACCGCCACGCAGCTCCGGGCGCCGGACTGGGTCAGGAGCTGATCGACGGTACGTCCGAGGTCGACCGTCCCCTGGGCTTCGGCGAGGACGGCCGGGAGGCGGTCGAGCGTCCACAGCGGGCGGGAGGCCGTCTCCACCGCCGCACCGCTCTCCTCGGGCCGCAGCGCCAACCACCCGCAGAGAAGCGAGAGCGCAACCAGGACAATGGTGGTGCGGGCGGACGGACTCCGGTTCACGGGATCGGTAGCCTACCGGCGTGCCCCCGGCGCTCACCGTCGTCCTCCCCGCCCACAACGAGGCGGGGATGCTGGAGGAATCGGTGCGCGAGGTCGCCACCGGCCTGCGGGAGCGGAGCTGGTCGTTCGAGATCGTCGTCGTCGAGAACGGTTCGAGCGACGACACGGCCGCCATCGCCAACCGCCTGGCCGGCGAGTTCCCGGAGCTGCGGGCGCTGTCGCTGCCCGAAGCCGACTACGGGCGGGCCTTGCGGGCCGGGCTCCTGGCCGCCGTCGGCGACGTGGTGGTGAACTTCGACGTCGACTTCTGCGACCTCGGATTCCTCGATCGGGCCGTTCCCCTCGTCGAGGCGCCCGACGGGCCGGCGGTGGTCGTCGGCTCCAAGCGGTCGGCGGGCTCGGACGACACCCGGAACTGGCAGCGCCGGCTGGTGACGGGGGTGTTCTCCTCGATCCTGCGGCACGGGTTCGGCCTGTCGGTGTCCGACACCCACGGCGTGAAGGCCATGCGGCGGGAGGCCGTGGCCCCCCTGGCCCAGTACTGCCGCTTCGGACAGGACCTGTTCGACACCGAGCTGATCCTCCGGGCCGAGCGGTCCGGCCTGCGCAGCGCCGAGGTCCCCGTCGAGGTGGTCGAGAAGCGCCCCGCCCGCAGCTCGATCCGGGCCCGGATCCCCCGGACGGTCAAGGGCCTCGTCGCCCTCCGGCTGGCCCTGTGGCGGGAACGACTGCCCGGAGGGTCACCGGCTGTGATCTGATGGGGGCGACGATGCTGCGCCTCCACAACACGCTCACCCGCACGGTCGAGCCCGTCCGGCCCCTCGTAGCGGGAACGGTGTCGATGTACTCCTGCGGGCCCACGGTGTACCGGCCCGTCCACATCGGCAACCTCCGCTCGTTCCTGCTCGGCGACCTCATCCGCCGGGCGCTGGTGTGGACCGGCGTCGGGGTGCGGCAGGTGATGAACATCACCGACGTCGGCCACATGACCGACGAGGTCTACGACCGGGGCGAGGACAAGATGCTCCTGGCCGCGGCCGACGAAGGTCTCGCCCCCGCCGAGATCGCGGCCAAGTACGAGGCGGCCTTCCACCGCGACAGCGCCCGGCTCGGCATCGTCCCGGCCGAGGCCTACCCCCGGGCGTCGGGCCACATCGCCGAGATGATCGACCTCATCGGCCGGCTCATCGACCGGGGTCACGCCTACGTCGACGCCGGCACCGTCTACTACGACGTCACATCCTTCGACGCCTACGGCCGGCTGTCGCGCAACTCGCTCGACCGGCTCCGGGCCGGCCACCGGCTCGAGGCCGTCGACCACCACAAACGGCACCCGGCCGACTTCATCCTCTGGAAGGCAGCCGGGCCCCGCCGGGTGGTCCGCTTCGACAGCCCCTGGGGCGAGGGGTATCCCGGCTGGCACATCGAATGCTCGGCGATGTCGGTCGCCTACCTGGGGGAGCGCTTCGACATCCACACGGGCGGGGTCGACCTGACCTTCCCCCACCACGAGGATGAGATCGCCCAGAGCGAGGGCGCCCTCGGCCACCCGGTGGTCACGACGTGGGTCCACGGCGACCACCTCCTCTTCTCGGGCCAGAAGATGGCCAAGTCGTCGGGCAACGTGTGGACCCTCGACCGCCTGGAGGAGGAGGGCCACCACCCGCTCGACTTCCGCTACCTGTGCCTCACCAGCCGCTACCGTCGCCAGCTGCGCTTCGCCGCCGACGCGCTGGCGGCGGCGGGCAAGGCCCGGGCCCGGCTCGGAGCCCATCTGGCCGACTGGGGCGACCCCCTCGGCGCGCCCGAGACGCCGGCGGCCAAGGAGTGGGACCACCGCTTCCGGGAGGCCGTCCTCGACGACCTCGACTTTCCCCGGGCCATCACCGTGGTGTGGGGGCTGGTGGCGGACGAGACGCTGTCCCCGGGCGAACGGGCGGCGCTCGTGCTCGATTGGGACCGCGTGCTCGGCCTGGGGCTGGCGGCCGTGGCTGGCGACGCCGCGCCGGGCGACGAGGAGCTGCCGGCCGGAGCGGTCGAGCTGCTCGGGGCCCGCCAGACGGCCCGGGATCAGCGCGACTGGGCCGAGAGCGACCGGCTGCGGGACTCCCTCGGGGAACTCGGCGTCGAGGTGTCGGACACCCGGGACGGCACGACCTGGCGGCGCCGCGGGCACTGACCAGTCCCGTCGAACCATGACGAACCGGGCCGCGGCGCGCTGGGGGCTAGTGCATCCGTAGCCGACCGGACCAGACGGTCTGGCCCCTCAGACCCATTTTCGGAGATGTGCCTCGACGCCTTGAACGCGAGCCCGCACAGTTGCGCCATCCCTTGACGTTCTCTTAAGGAGCTCCCGTGCGGCGCAGTCTCTTTCGTCCGATGGCGGTGCTGGCGATGACCGGCGGCATGGTCCTTGCATCGGCCTTGCCCGCCTGGGCCCATTACCCGGTGGTGTCGGGCACGAAGGTGTGCGCCTCGGGCGAGTACGTCATCACCTGGACGGTGAAGAACTCCGAGAGCACCCAGAAGATGACGGTGGATGTGGCCACGGTCACCTCGGGCACCGTCACCGGGCTGCTCGGCGAATACGGCGGCGGGGTCAGCCGGACCGCCACCACGACCCGGCCGGGGACACAGACCGGGACGGTCACCTTGAGCGTGCATGGCACCTGGCCCGATGGCGTCAAGGCGACGAAGACCGCCTCGGTCATCCTGGCCGGTGACTGCAAGCCGCCGGTGACGACGACCACCACGAGTTCGACGACGACGACGACGACCACCCGGCCGCCGGTGACGACGACCAGCACCACCGAAGCGCCGACCACCACCACAACGACGGCGCCGACCACGACGACCACCGAAGCGCCGAGCCCGACCACGACGACGGCTCCGACCACGACGACCACGGCCGCCCCGGCCACCACCACGACGGCTCCGACCACGACCACCACCGCGCCAACGACCACCACCACCGTCAAGACCGAGGTGCTGGGCGAGAACACCACGACCAGCACGACCACAGAAGTCAAGACCGAGGTACTCGGCGAGCACGTGAGCCGGCCCGCTCCGGGCGCTCCCCTGGCCCACACCGGCGCCGCCATCGGGTTCCTGGCCTTCATCGGTGGCGGGCTGCTCTGGATCGGCCTGCCCCTCACCCGCTACAAGCGGCGTCAGGACGACGAGG
This sequence comes from Actinomycetota bacterium, assembly GCA_030838815.1. Taxonomy (GTDB): domain Bacteria; phylum Actinomycetota; class Acidimicrobiia; order IMCC26256; family BP-133; genus BP-133. Next base: position 3,243 of record JAUZEX010000297.1, on the reverse strand, counting down.
CCGGCTCCGACTCCGAGTCGTAGCCGGGCCGGAACCTCTTCCATCCCTCGAGCCGTGACGGCCCCAGGCGGTTACGGCTCGAGGGCGTTGCGGAACAGATCGATGACGTGGCGCTGGCGCACCGCCAGGGCCGAAGCCGCCAGCGGGTCGCCGTCGACGAGGGCGGCGATCAGCGGGGCGTCGGAGAAGTAGGACAGCATGGCGCCGTAGGCGGTCAGCAGCAGCTGGCGGACGTCGTAGCGGCGGAGGCGGCCGGCGTCCATCTCCCGTTCGAAGAACCCGACGGCCCGCTCGAACAGCGGCCGCAGCGACGAGGCCAGCTCCTGGCCCAGCATCGGCCCGCCCTCGATCGCCTCGCGGCGGACGAGCCGGACGAACTCCGGATGGTCCTCGAAGAACCGGAAGCCGGCCACGAGCACCCGCTCGACCTGGGGCCATCCCTCCCGGGGCCCGAGGACCGCCCCCTCCACCAGCGTGTAGAAGTCGGTGAAGGCGTGCATGATCACGGCCCGGTAGAGGTTGTCCTTGGAGGGGAAGTGGTGGAGCAGGCTCGGGCGCCGGATCCCCACCTCGTCGGCGATGTCGTTGAGGCTCGTCTCGGCGTAGCCCTGGTCGGCGAAGCGTCGGGTGGCGACCGCCAGGATCACGTCCCTGGTCGTGGGTGTGGGTGACGGTGGTGTGGCCAACGCGCTCATGGCGACCCAAGGGTACGCTCGGCCGCCGACGGCGGGCCGTGACAGGGCTGACCGAGCCGCTCGCCGCCCGACTCCGTCACGGTGCCCCCTCTTTGCCTACCGACTGGTCGGTAGGGTACCGTGCAGGCGATGCCGATCGCACGCACGCTGCTCGCGGCCGCCCTTGTGACCCAGGCGTCGGTCTTTGCCACGACCGTATACCTCCACCGGGTCCTGGCCCACCGATCACTGACGGTCCGGCCGGCGGTGGGGCTGCTGTTCCGGGCCGTCCTGTGGGTCACGACGGGGATCGCGCCCCGGGCCTGGGTGGCCGTGCACCGTAAGCACCATGCGTTCTCCGACACTCCACAGGACCCGCACAGCCCGGTGGTGCTGGGCTTCTGGGCCGTCCAGGTGGGGAATGTGAAGCTCTACCGGGACACGATCCGCGACGGCGTCACCGTCACGAAGTACTCGCGGGACCTCCCGCCCGACCGGCTCGACCGGGTCCTCTTCGATCATGCCTTCGCCGGCCTCGCCATCGGCGTCGGGTTCCTCATCGTCGTGCTCGGCCCGCTGGCCGGACTCCTGGCCGCCGGTATCCACACCGTCGTCTACCTCGCCGTCAACTCGGCGGTGAATGCCGTCGGCCACACCTACGGCGAACGGCCCTACGACAACCTGGCCACCAACAACCAGTGGCTGGCCTGGATCTCGGGCGGCGAGGGACTCCACAACAACCACCACGCCGCCCCGACGTCGGCCCGCTTCGCCCTGGCCCCGGGTCAGACCGACCCCGGCTGGTGGCTGATCCGGCTTCTGCTGACGACGAAGCAGGCCGAGGTCCGCCACGAGGAACTGAAGCTGAAGCAGCCGGCCTGATCGGGTCAGACCGTCAGGTCCTTCCGGCCGAAGAAGACCTCGTGGACGATCCCCATGTTGTGCCGGCTCCGTTCGCCGCGCTCGGCCTCGGGGGTGGCCTCCCAGGCCCGGTGCGTGTGACGGGTGCAGTGGCCGGCACCGGCGGCGACAGCCCGCCGGACGGGCGGCTCGTCCAATGTGCGCAGCCGCAGTGACACGTCGATGTCGGCGTTTCGGTACCAGGTGAAGGCCTCCTGCACGCCGCCGGCGGCGACGAGGTCGGCCCGCCGGGCGGCCAGGCAGTACCCCTGGACGGCGGCGACGTCGCCGACGGTGCGTTCCTCGTAGTCGCACAGGTCGACCGTGACGAGACCGTACGGTCCGGCCACCGCAACGGTCGGGTCCTCGAGCGCCGTCACGAGGTCGCCGAAAAGGTCGCCCGTCAGCTCCAGCGAGGTGTCGACGAGCACGACGACGTCGCCGGTGGCGGCGGCCAGCGCCGTGTTCTGCGCCGCGCCGAACCCGAGGTCCGAGGTCTGATGGGCGGCGATGACCTCCACGGAGTGATCACCACGGTGGCTGTCCAGAGAGGCCATGAACCGGGCCGCGTCGTCGGGCCAGCCTTCGAGGTCGACGAGGACGGAGATCTCGGGCGTCGGCATTGTGGCGATGTTACGCGGGTCTGTTCCCGGGGAGATCTACGCTGAGTTGATGGCCACGGAGGTCGCCCTCTTCGTCACCTGTCTGGTCGACCAGCTCGCACCGGAGGCGGGCGTGGCGGCGGTGCGGCTGCTGGAGGCCGCGGGGTGCCGGGTGGTGTTTCCGCCGGCGCAGTCCTGCTGCGGCCAGCCGGCGCTGAATACCGGCGAGCCCGAGGCGGCGGCGGTCCTGGCCCGGCACTTCGTCGAGGTCTTCGAGCCCTACGAGTCCGTCGTGACGCCGTCCGGCTCGTGCGCGGCGATGGTGCACCACTGGTACCCGCGGATCCTCGACGGCGAGTGGGTGGAGCGGGCGGAGGCCATCGCCGGCCGGACCTACGAGCTCACCTCGTTCCTCGTCGACCGGCTCGGCGCCACCGAGCAGGTCGCCCGGGCGGCGCCGCTCGACCCGTCGGTGACGGTCACGGTCCATGACGCCTGTCACGGCCTGCGGGTGCTCGGCCTCAAGACGTCGGGGCGCGAGCTGCTGGAGGCGGCCGGGGCGACCGTGGTGGAGATGGCCGAACCCGAGCAGTGCTGCGGCTTCGGCGGCACCTTCGCCGCCAAGCACGGCGAGATCTCCGCCCCGATGGCCGACGACAAGCTGGCCCAGGCCGCCGCCACCGGCGCCGACTACCTGGCCGCCTGCGACTCGGGCTGCCTGCTCCACCTGACCGGGCGCCGCCGGCGGACGGGCCAGGGCCCGGAACCCGTCCACGTGGCCGAGCTCCTCGGGCGGGCCCTCAGGGGAGGCAGGCGCCGATGAGCCCCGACCCGATGACTCTGGACAGCGAGACCGCGGCCGGGCTGTCGCTGGCCGACCGGGCCCGCCGGGCGATCGACGACACCGACCTCCAGACGGCGCTGGGGAAAGTCACAGCGGCGCTCGGAGCGGAGGGAACCGCCGCTCGCACCGATCCGGACATGGTCGAGAAGCGCCGTCGGGGGGCGGCCATCCGCCGGGAGGTGCTCGACGACCTCGACGGCTGGCTCGACCGCCTCCAGGCCAA
>JAUZEX010000273.1 GCA_030838815.1 Actinomycetota bacterium | reverse complement strand
GGGAGCTCATCGGCGTCGCCGGGGCGGGCCTCGCCGCAGACGACCCGGGTGAGGATGTCGGCGATGGCCAGGCCGTCCTGCTTGCAGGGGGTGCACTGGCCGCAGGACTCGACGGCCAGGAAGCGGGCCACGCCGGCGGCGACGGCGGCGAGGTCGTCCCCGTCGGAGAAGACGAGGAACCCGGCCGCGCCGAGGCCGGTGCCGGCCGCCTGCATGTCCTCGTACGTGACCGGCGTGTCGAGCCGGTCGCCGGGGAGGAAGGGGTTGGCCACGCCGGACAGGACCGCCTTCACGGGCGGGCCGCCCGGGCCGCCGATCGTCTCGATCACCTCGGCCAGCGGGGTGCCCATGGCGAACTCGGCCACGCCGGCCCGGCGTCCGCCGCCGCTGACCGTGCAGACGATCGTGCCGGGGGACTCGGCGGTGCCGACCTCCCGGAACCAGGCCGCCCCCTGGGCCAGGATGCCGGGGACGTTGGCCATCGTCTCGGCGTTGTTGACCAGGGCGGGGGCGGCGGCGGACTGCCCGCCGGCGTTGGACATGACGGAGCCGGCGGCCGAGACGGGGTCGCTCCCGACGTCGTCGATGCCGTGACGGTAGGGCGGGGCGATGCGGGGGAACGGCTCCCGGCCGTCGACGACCTCGAGCAGCGCCGTCTCCTCGCCGAAGAGGTACTCGGCCGGGCCCTCGACGACGAGGAGGGTGAGTTCGGTCCAACCCGCCGTCTGGATCTCGTCCAGGGCCCGGCGGAGGCGCTCCAGCTCCGGGCCGAAGGAGGCCTTGAGGGCGAACACGACACGCTCGGCGTCGACGGCCTCGGCGGCGATGATGGCCCCTTCGATGATGCGGTAGGGGTTGCGGCGCAGGAGCATCCGGTCCTTGAACGACCCCGGCTCGCCCTCCGAGGCGTTGACCACGACGGACGGGCGCAGGCCCGGGGCCCGGTTGGCCGTCACCGCCGCCCATTTCCGGCCGGTGGGGAACCCGGCGCCGCCCCGGCCCCGCAGGCCGGAGGCCTCGATCTCCTCGATCGTGGCCGACGGCCCGAGCTTGCGGGCCGCTTCGAGTCCCTGGCCGCCGCCGGCGCCGGTGTAGGCGTCGAGGCTGGGAACCGGTTCGGGATCGAGGACGCGCGTCATGATGGCCATGCCATGGGGGTACCGCGGTCGGCATCCTGGCAAACCCCTCCAGCCGGTCCGGCAATGGGCGTGGAGGGGGTCGGGCCGGGATGGCACCGGCCAGGGCCGGGTATGTCTCGTGCTCACAGGAACCGCCAGAGCCAAAGGAGGCGTCATGGGAACGCAGTCGGACCCGCACTTCGGCGAGCAGAGCGACCAGCAGCCGCACATGGGTGAGACCGAGGAGCCGGACGGCCCCGCTTCGAAGTCGAAGTCCACCGCCACCGGCACCGCCGCCGAGACCGGCACCGACGTCGACGACGCCAAGAAGGCCGGGATGCGCCCCACCGGCTCCGGTGGCAGCGCCCCGCCCTCCCAGACCCGCTGACCGCGCCAGCGGGGTGGCTGCGGCCGGCCGCTAGCGTCCGGCTGTGGTTTCTCCTGGGCCTGCCCGCCCCGCCGGCCGTACGTCGGCCGTCGAGCTGCCCGACGAGTGGTACGTCGCCTGCCTGAGCAGTGAGCTCGGCCGGCGGCGGCCGCTGGCCCGGACCGTCCTCAGCCGGCCGCTGTGCCTGTTCCGCGACGGCGACGGCCGCGTGGCGGCCGTGGTCGACCGATGTCCGCACCGCAACGTGCCACTGTCGCTGGGCCGCCTCCGGGACGGTCTGCTCCAGTGCCGCTACCACGGCTGGCGCTTCGACCGGACGGGGGCCTGCCGGGCGGTCCCGGGGCTGTGCGCCGACGATCCGGGTGGGCGGGGACGGTCGGCCGAGGCCTTGCAGTGCGTCGAACAGGACGGGTTCGTGTGGGTCTTTCCCGGTGCCGCGGCAGCACCTCCGGGCGGGCCGCCATTCCGATTTCCCTGCGTCGACCAGCCCGGCTACGACACGGTGCGGCGTTCGCTCGTCTCGGCCGGGACGGTCCACGCGGTGGCGGAGAATGCCCTCGACGTTCCCCACACGGCGTTCCTCCACGGCGGTCTGTTCCGCGGCGCGGGCCGGGCGCCGGTGGAGATCGAGGTCGTGGTGCGGTCCGGGCCCGACCGGATCGAGGCCGAGTACATCGGCGAGCCCCGGCCCCCGGGCGTCGCCGGCCGTCTGCTGGCGCCGGGCGGTGGAGTGGTGCAGCACTGGGACCGGTTCCTGCTGCCCTCGATCGCCCAGGTCGAGTACCGCCTGGAGGACAACCACCTGCTGGTGACCTCGGCCCTCACCCCCGTCACCCCGAGTCAGACCCGCCTCCACTCGGCGGTCACGTTCTCCCTGCGCGTGCCCCACGCCGTGATCAAGGCGCTCGTGCCTCCACTGGCCGCCCTGATCTTCGCCCAGGACGCCCGTATCCTCCGCCGCCAGGCCGAGACCATCGAGCGCTTCGGCGGCGAGCAGTTCGCCTCCACCGAGATCGACGTCCTCGGCCAGGGGATCCTCCGCCTCCTCCGCCGGGCCGAACGCGGCGAGCCCGGCACGGACCCGTCCGACGAGCTGGCGCCCGAACGCCGCCTCTTCATGCGACTCTGACCGCCAAACCGGCGCTGGATCGGCGGTGGACGAACGCCGGTTGGGCGGAGCGGCCCGGGGCGTCGTTCTGGCGTTCGTTTTCCGCTGGATCGGCGGTGGACGAACGCCGGTTGGGTCAGGGGCGGATGGCGGCGATCAGGCGGAGGGCGTTGGCGCCCAGGACGCGGCGGATCCGGGCCTCCGGCCAGTGGCGGGCCAGCATGCGGTCCACGAGGACGGGGAGGTCCAGGGCGGTCGGCATGTCGCGGGGGGTCACGATCAGGCCGTCCCAGTCGCTGCCGAGGGCGGCGACGTCCTCGCCGCCGACGGCGATGGCGTGTTCGAGGTGGCGGACGATGGCCTCGGCCCCGACCCGCCGGGCCGGGCGGCCGAGGAAGCCGCGGTGGTACATGATCCCGACCACCCCGCCCCGGTCGGCGATGGCACGGATCTGGTCGTCGTCGAGGTTCCGCCACGACGGCCGCACCCCGGAGACGCCGGTGTGGGACACGACCGGCGGCAGGGCCGGGTCGTGGACCGCCAGGGCGTCCCAGAACGTCGGCTTGGCGGCGTGGGCGAGGTCGACGAGGATGCGCCGCTCGTTGAGGACCTTGACCATGGCTCCGCCCGCGGCCGTCAACCGGCCCCGACCCCGGCTCCGCCCGAGCGGCGAGGACGTCGCCCCCAAGGCCGAGTCGGTGAGGTGCATCAAGGTGACCCGGACGAGCGCTCCGTCCGGAAGGAGCCGTACGTCGCCGGCCGTGTCGAAGGCGTTGCCGCCCTGCACGGCCAGGAAGACCGCCAGCTGCCCCCCTGCCCGGGCCCGCCCGTACCCGCCCGCATCGCCGACGACGGTGGCTGAGGGGCGTGGGGTAAATCCTGCGCTGCATGGTGACCGCGAGACGGCGGATGACTGTGAGACAGAGGGTGACGGTGAGGCTGAGGGTGAACTAGAGGTTGATGTGTTTGGCGACGGCAAAGAGGCGATCGTCCGGAGGCGGTCGATATTGGCCAGCAGGGTGGCGGTCCGGGTGCCGCGGCGACGGCCCGGGTTGGTGGCAATGGAGAGGACCGCGCCGGACAGCCCGGCCGCGATCAAGCGGGGAAGGTCGGCCTGGCCGAGGTAGCGGGCCCGCGTCGGCCCGGAGTCGTGGGCCCGGGCGAGGTCGTAGCCGAAAAGCCGCGTCCAGACGAAGGTCTCGATGTGGAGGTCGACCACCTCGCAGGTCCGGTACAGCTCCAAGGCTGGAGTCGAGACAGGGCCGGCCCCGCCCTCCCGCCCCCAGTCCGCCCTCCGGAACCGGCGTTCCATTTCCGCTAGATCCCGGTAAACGAACGCCAGTTGCCGGGGATCGGCCGCCCGTCCGATTCCGGCGTTCGATTTCCGCCGAAATCCGGTAGTCGAACGCCGGTTGCCCGTGGGGGCGGTGTTGTTTGCGTCGGCCGAGCCAGCCCGCGGTGCCGATCTGGCGTTCGTTTTCCGCTCGATTCCGGTAAAGGAACGCCGGTTGCGGCGGACGGGACCGCCCGGGGGCGGTCGGTCAGCTGGCTTCGCCCTGGTTCGGGGGGACCAGCTCGACCCACGTCTTGCCCCGGCCCAGCCGGACCTCGGCGCCGGTGGCGTCGGTGTAGCGCGTCACCTCGGTGTTCGAGGGCTTGGACCAGTGGCACGGGATCAGCATGCCTCCGGTGAGGACCCAGGCGTCGCCCTCGCCCACGACGTCGGCCTCGGGGACGGACGTGCCGGAGCTGTCGACGAGGCCGGTGTCGTGGTAGCTCACGAACTGCACGACCACGTTGGCCGGGGTTACCTGGCGGCCGGCGGCGTCGACGTGGGTTTCACCGTTCTGGGTCCGTCGCCAGCCCTTGGCCGTGACGTCCCAGTCCCAGATCGCCTCGGTGAGCTTCGACGCCTGCCACCACACCCGGGCGTGGGTCGCGGCGTGGGCGCCGGGACCCGACGGTGCCGTCCCCGGCGAACGGAAGGCGAACAGGGGTGGCGGCGGCACCGACCCGTCCGGCGCCAGGTCGAGGAGCTGCTCGGTCTCGGAGAAGAGGTTGTAGGGCGACGACCGGCCGTTGTCGCGGTGGTACCGGTCGGGGTACTTGTCGACCCCGACGTCGACCAGCGGCGCGTCGGCCACGTACTGCTTGAACAGGGCGTTGGCCCCCGAGTAGGCGAAGAGCGGGTGGTGGAGGGCGCTCACGATCTTGATGTCGGTGGAGCGGGCCGACCGCACCGGGCCGACCGGCTTCGACTCCTCGGAGTGGAACAGGGCCGCGAACCGGGTGATGCCGCCCTCGACGCCCTCCTCGAAGACCACGTCGGCCTGGTTGAGCCCGATCTGGGGCCGGGCTTTCGGCGCGTTGTCGATCTTCACCACGAGGACGGGCCGCTTCGAGCGCACGATGTCCATGGGCAGCCCGGTGAGCGGCGAGGCCGCCATCGTGGGGGGCGCCGGCACGGACGGCGGAACGGCGCTCTCGGGACCGAACCCCGGCCCGGTGGTTGGAACGGGCGGCGGTTGGGCAGCTTTCGGCTTCGGCTTCGTCGTGACGGTGGTCGACGTCGCCGCCCGGGTGGTGGTCGTGGTCGGCTTCGGCCGGGTCGTCGTCGTGGTCGACGTCGACGTGGTGGTGGTCGGCGGCGGGTTGACGGTCTCCACCCGGAGGAAGTCCGTGCCGCAGGCGCTGCCGGACACGAGGAGGAGGACGACGAGCATCCGCCGGAGGGACGAGCCGCGTGACATGCGGTGGCGCTGGGGCCCGAGTGCTGTCATGAGCACGGGGGACGGTAGCGGCTCCGGATCCGTGACGGGTGGACCCCGCCGCAGGGTGGGGTTCAGGGCAAATGCGGCAACCCGCTGGGGCCGTCCTTGATCGCCGGGCCCGACCGACCGAAGGATCACGGGATGTACACCCGACCGCTCGACGACGTCAGCCCGCCTCCGGCCCCCGAGGGCGACGATGGCGCGCCGCCCGGGGTGGCGGCCGAGGTCATCCGCACCGACGGCCTGACCAAGATCTTCCCCGGACGGGGCAACGCCGCCCTCACCGCCGTCGACCACCTGGCCCTGTCGGTGCGCCAGGGCGAGATCTTCGGGCTCCTCGGCCCCAACGGCGCCGGCAAGACCACCACCGTCGGGATGCTCACCACGCGGGTCGTGCCGACCTCGGGGCGGGCCGTCGTCGGCGGAGTCGACGTCGTGGCCGACCCTGCCCGGGCCAAGCAGGTCATCGGCGTCGTGCCCCAGTCGAACACGCTCGATCGCGACCTGACCGTGTGGCAGAACCTCTACTTCCACGGCCGCTACTTCGGGATGGCCGCCACCGAGGCCAAGGAGGAGGCCGGCCGGCTGCTGGAGCAGTTCCGCCTGGCCGACCGGGCCTCGGCCAACGTCGCCACCCTCTCCGGCGGCATGGCCCAGCGGCTCATGGTGGCCCGGGCGATCCTGCACCGACCCCGCATCCTCTTCCTCGACGAGCCGACCGCCGGGCTCGATCCGCAGAGCCGCATCGCCTTGTGGGACATCCTGGCCGAGCTCCACGGCGCCGGGCAGACCATCCTCGTCACCACCCACTACATGGAGGAGGCCGACCACCTCTGCGACCGGGTGGCGATCATGGACCACGGCCGGATCCTGGCCCTCGATACGCCCGCCGGACTCAAGCGCTCCCTCGGCGCCGACACCATCGTCCGGGTCGGGACCGTCGGCGACCTCCGCAAACTGGCCACGGTGCTGGCCGCCATGGAGGGGGCCCGCTCGGCCCACGTCAGCGAGGGCGGGGTCCTGCTCTACGTGTCGGGCCCGGTGGCGTACACGCTGCCCCGCGTCTTCAGCGCCGCCGCCGCCAACGGCTTTCCCGTCACCGACCTGTCGGTCACCGAGCCCACCCTCGAGGCCGTCTTCATCACCCTGACCGGCAAGGAGCTCCGGGACTGATGTCTCCGACCCCCGTCCTCGCCGAGCTCCGTCCCCGCCGGGTGGCCGCCGCCCACGCCTTCCGCGCCCTTTTGCTCCGGGACCTCGCCGTCCTCCGCAAGGAGCTGCCCATCTTCGTGGTGCGGACGATCATGCAGCCGCTGCTGCTGCTGTTCGTCTTCACCTACGTCTTCCCCCACATCGGGCAGGCCATCGGGGGGACGGGCCCGGGCGCGGCCGACTTCTCCACCATGCTCGTCGCCGGAGTGGTGGCCACCGCCATGATCTTCCAGGGCATCCAGGCCGTCGCCCTCCCGCTGGTGCGGGAGTTCGGCTACACCCGGGAGATCGAGGACCGCGTACTGGCGCCGCTGCCGGTGTGGGCGGTGGCAGTGGAGAAGATCGTCTCCGGCGCCCTCCAGGCCCTCATCGCCGGGGCCATCGTGTTCCCCCTGGCGGCGGTGGTGCCGGTCAGCGCCGTGCACCTGCAGATCTCCTGGGTCGCCCTGCTCACGGTGGCGCCCCTGGCCGCCCTCACCGGGGCGTCGCTCGGCCTGGCGCTGGGCACCCGGGTGCAGCCCCACCAGGTGCCGCTGATGTTCTCCGTCATCGTGATTCCGATCACGTTCCTCGGGGCCACGTACTACCCCTGGGCCCGCCTCACCCCGATCCCCTGGCTCAAGGTGGCCGTGCTGGTGAACCCGCTCGTCTACATGAGCGAGGGCTTCCGCATGGCCCTCACCCCGGTGCCCCACATGCCCGGCCCCGCCGTCTACGCCGCCCTGACCGGCTTCGTGGTCGTCCTCGGCTGGCTCGGCATCGACGGTTTCCGCCGCCGCGTCCTGGCCTGAAACGGGCGCCCGGATCACCCGGCGGATCACCCGGCCCATCGTTTTCCAGCTTCTGGCGGCGGGTACAGGGCGTCCGTGATCGAGACCCGCATCACTGACGGGCAGATGGGCCACGATCTGGCCGTCGCCGCCGAGGCCCAGTCCGGCGGCCAGGAGCTCACCGAGACGTTCCTCCGGACGGTGGCCGAGGGCGAGCACCGGCTCACCCGGAGCTGGCCGGGGCTGCTGGCGACGGGGGTCGTGGGCGGTTTCGACGTCGGTCTCGGCGTCCTGGGCCTGTTGCTGGTGAAGGAGGCGACCGGCAGCAGCCTCCTGGCCGGGCTGGCCTTCGGGATCGGTTTCATCGCCCTGACGCTGGCGCAGAGCGAGCTGTTCACGGAGAACTTCCTGGTTCCGGTGATGGCCGTGACCGCCCGGCGAGCCTCGATCGGCAAGCTCCTCCGGCTGTGGTTCGGGACGGCGGTCATGAACCTCGCCGGCGGCTGGGTCATGACCGGCCTGATCATGGCCGGCCAACCCAAGTTGCGGCACACGGCGGTGGAGATCGCGACCGAGTACGCCCGGTTCCCGGTCGGGCGGGCCTTCGCCCTGGCCATCCTGGGCGGGCTGGTCATCACGCTCATGACCTGGATGGAGCGGTCGACGGAGTCGGTCCCGGCCAAGCTGGCGGCGGCCATGGCCGCCGCCTTCCTGCTCGTGGCCGGCACGCTCAACCACGCCATCGTGGTCTCACTGCTGAGCTTCGCCGCCCTCCACGCCGGGGCGCCGTTCGGCTACGCCCACTGGCTGGGCGTGGTCGGCCTGGCCACCGCCGGGAACATGCTCGGCGGCCTCGGGCTCGTCACGATGCTGCGGCTGGTGCAGGTCGGCCAGGAGCGCATCGAACTGGCCCGGACCGAGGGCGAGCCGCACGAGCACCTCCCCGCCTAGAGGCGCGACGGTCAGGTCACCAACGACACCCGGACGCCGGGCCGGAGCACGGAGCGGCGGTAGGCCACGAGGTCCTCGATCGTGACCCGGGCCAGCCCCTGATCGGCGGCCAGGCGGTCCAGCTCGGGGCCCCGGGCGATCGTCCCGTCGTCGTTGAGGACCTCGCAGATCACGGCGCACGGCGCCAGCCCGGCCATGCGGGCCAGGTCCACGGCCGCCTCGGTGTGGCCCGTCCGCACGAGCACGCCGCCTTCCCGGGCCCGGAGCGGGAAGACGTGGCCGGGCCGGACGAAGTCGGCCGCGCCGGCCCAGGGATCGAGGACGGCCCGGATGGTGGCGGCGCGGTCGACGGCCGAGATGCCGCTGCCCACGCTGTGGTGGTCGATCGAGACGGTGAAGGCGGTGTCGCAATCGGCCTCGGTGACCATGGGGCCGATGCCGAGGCGGTCGAGGCGGGCACCCTCGCAGGGCATGCAGACGAGGCCCCGGCCGTGGCGCAGCATGAAGGCGATGGCCTCGGGGGTGACCCACTGGGCGCCCATCGTCAGGTCGGCCTCGTCCTCCCGGTCGGCGCCGTCGGAGACGAGCACCATCTCGCCCCGCTGCATCCGTCGCAACGCCTCGACCACGGAGGCCTCGCCGGTCACAACCTTGCTCTCTCCGGAAAGGGTCACCGGGCCGCTCCCGGGAGCAGGACGACCATCCGGCAGCCCGTCGGCGTCCGCCGCTCCGCCCGGATGTCGCCCCCGTGGAGGTCGACGATCCAGCGGGCGATGGCGAGGCCGAGACCGGCCCCTCCCACGCTCGACGAGCGGGCCGTGTCGGCCCGGTAGAAGCGTTCGAACACCCGGCTCGCCTCCTCTTCGGGGATCCCTGGCCCCTCGTCCAGTACTTCGATGGCGACCCGACCCTTGTCCGGGCGGGCCCGTACTTCGACTTTCCCCCCGGTGGGTGAGTGCCGGATGGCGTTCTCGAGGAGGTTCGCGACGACCTGGTGGACCCGCTCCGGGTCACCGTCGGCCGCGAGCCCCGGCTCGTCCACCGATACGGAGACTTGCACATGGGGAGCGTGGAGGCGGGACTCGTCGGCCGCGTCCTCCAGGACCGGGAGCACCTTGAAGGTGCTGCGCTGGAGCGGGATCGCCCCCGATTCCAGGCGGGACAGATCGAGCAGCTGGGTCACCAGCCGGCCGAGCCGCTCCGCCTGCTTGAGCATCGTGCGGAGCTGCTCCGGGCCCGGCGGCTCCACCCCGTCGACCAGATTCTCGAGGCCGGCCTGGAGGGCCGTGATCGGCGTCCGCAGCTCGTGGGAGACGTTGGCCACCAGGTCGCGCCGCATCCTGTCGGTCTCGGCCAGCTCGGCGGCCATGGCGTTGAAGGCCCGGGCCAGCTCGCCGACCTCGTCGAGGGACGTGGCCGTGACCCGGCGACCGTACTCGCCCTGGGCCATGGCTCGGCTGGCGGCGGCCATCTCCCGCAGCGGCGATGTCATCCCCCGGGCCAGGACCTGCACCATCAGGATCGACAGGCTTCCGGCGGCCAGGCCGGAGAGGATGGGCGACACGCCGGCCCGGACGCCGAAGTCGACGACCATCACGGTCACGACCACGGCGGCCACGATCACCGCCCCCAGCTTCCACTTGATGGACGGCAGGCCGTCGAGCGGCCGCCGGAGGGAGGGCGTCACGAATTGTTCTCTCCGGGGACACCCCGAACCCCGGGGCCGACCGCCCTCGGAGAGAGCTCGTCGTCCCCCGCCGCGTATCCGACGCCGTGGACGGTGCGGATGACGCCCGCTCCCAGCTTCCGGCGCAGGGCCTGCACGTGGGAATCGACGGTCCGGGCGCCGAAGCCGTCCCGGTAGCCCCAGATCTCAGCCAGCATCTTTTCCCTGGTGAACACGACCCCGGGCTTGTCGCCGAGGAGGGCCAGGATGTCGAACTCGGTCGGGGTGAGGTGGACGGGCTCACCGTCGAGGGTCGCCCGCCGGGTGGCCGGCTCCAGGGCGACCTTGCCTAGGCGGAGGGTCCGCACGGCGGGGTCGGCGGCCGCCTTGGCCTCGGCCGACCGGTCGACCCGGCGGAGGATGGCGTGAACCCGGGCCACCAGCTCCCGGGGGCTGAACGGCTTGGTGAGGTAGTCGTCGGAGCCGACGGCGAGACCGACCAGGAGATCGGTCTCGCTGTCGCGGGCCGTCAGCATGAGGACGGGGACGGGCCGGTCCTTCTGGATCCGCCGGCAGACCTCGAGGCCGTCGAAGCCGGGAAGCATGAGGTCGAGGACGACGAGGTCGGGCCGGGCCCGCTCCACGAGGGCCACGCCGGACGGGCCGTCGACGGCCACCTCCACGTCGAAGCCCTCGCTCCGCAGCCGGGCGGCGACGGCGGCGGCGATGGGTTCTTCATCCTCGATGACGACGACGGTGGCCACACAAGGAGGATACGGAACCGGCCGTGGGGAGCG
>JAUZEX010000255.1 GCA_030838815.1 Actinomycetota bacterium | reverse complement strand
CTTGCCGGCCAGTTCGGCGAGGCGGGCGAGGTCCTCGTAGCGCCATCTCCAGGCCAGGGCCCGGGGCTTGGGCTGGAAGGGCATGATCTTCGTGTTGATCCGCCACAGCGCTTCGAGGTGATGGCGGTGCAGTTCGGCGTAGAAGTCGTCGAGGGCGGCGTCGCTCATGGCCTCGCTCCTTCCCCGTTCTCGGCCGCCAGCTTGGCGGCGATGTCCTCCCGCAGCTTCTTCTTGTCGATCTTGCCGACGTTGGTGATGGGCAGGGCGGCGACGATCTCGAGCCGTTCCGGCCACTTGAACCGGGCGACGCCCCGGCTGTCGAGGTAGGCCGACACGGCGGCCAGGTCGACGCTGTCTTCCGGGGGACACCCCCGAACCCCCGGGCAGTCGGGCCGGAGCACCAGGTAGGCACAGGTCTGCTCGCCGAGGACGGGGTGGGGCATGGCCACCGCCGCCGCTTCTTCCACGGCCGGGTGGGCCAGCAGCAGGTTCTCGATCTCCTCGGCGGAGATCTTCTCGCCGCCCCGGTTGATGAGGTCCTTGGCCCGGCCTTCGACGGTCAGGTTGCCGCTGGCGTCGCGCCGGACGATGTCGCCCGTCCGGTAGAAGCCCTCGTGAGTGAAGGCAATGGCGTTATGGGCTTCGGCCCGGTAGTAGCCCCGGATCGTGTACGGGCCCCGGGTCAGGAGCTCGCCCGGCTCGCCGTCGGCCACCGGCTCGCCGTCGGGGCCGACGATGAGGATCTCGTCGGCCGGGGCCAGCGGCCGGCCCTGCGTTTCGACCACGACGCAGTCGGGGTCGTCGAGCAGGGTGTAGTTGAGGAGCCCCTCGGCCATCCCGAACACCTGCTGCACCCGGCAGCCGATGGCCGGGCCGATGCGGCGGGCGACCTCAGGCACGAGGCGGGCTCCGCCGACCTGGAGGACCTCGAGGCTGGAGAGGTCGAACCGCTCGGCGGCGTTGGCCTCCAGCCACCGGATGGCCAGGGCCGGCACGAGGGCGGTGATCGTGACCTGCTCGGCTTCGACGACGGCCATGGCGTCCTCCGGCTTCGCCGACGGCGCCATGACGACCCGCCCGCCGGCCGCCAGGGTGCCCATGAGGCCCGGGCACCCGAGCGGGAAGTTGTGGGCCGCCGGCAGGGCCACCATGTAGACGGAGGACGGGCCGAGCCCGGCGACCTCGGCCGAGGCCCGGACGTTGTAGGCGTAGTCGTCGTGGGTCCGCGGGATGAGCTTCGGCAACCCGGTCGTGCCGCCCGACAGCAGGAAGAAGGCAACGTCGGACGGGTCGGGCGGGTCGGCGTCGGCCGATGCCCGGGCCTCGTCGGCATCGACGGGATCGTCGAGGAGGCGGCGGAGGTTCACGACGCCATTGCGGTCGTCGTCAGGCCCGTCGAGGAGAAGGATGTGCCGCAGCGCCGGCGACGCTTTGCGGGCGACGGCGCCGAGGGCGCCGTACCTGAAGCCGCCGAAGGTGTCGCAGGCCAGGTAGGCGGTGGCCTCCGAGTGCTCGGCGAGATAGGTGATCTCGTGCTCCCGGTGCGGCGGCAGGGCGAAGACCGGCAACACCCCGAGGCGCAGCAGGGCGAAGCACACGGCCGGGAACTCGATGACATTGGGCAGCTGCAACACGATCCGGTCGCCCCGGGCGAGGCCGAGGCGGCGCAGGCCGCGGGCCAGCCGGTCGGCGGCGGCGTCGAGCTCGGCGTAGCTCATCCGCTCCGTGCTGCTGTCCTGGGCGCCTGACGCGGCCGTGGTCGGGGCCGCCGGCCTCCCCGCGTTCACCGCCGTCCGGTCGCCGCCCGCCGCCGCCCAGTGGCGCAGGAGATCGCCGAGCCGTTCGCCGCGCCAGTACCCGTCCTTCCGGTACCGCTCGGCGAACTCCGGCGGGTAGGGGACGCAGCCGGCCAGCATCGATCTACGCCGGGCCGGCCAGCGCCCGGAGCTGGTCGAGATGGCCGGCCTTGTGGCCGATCACGTAGCGGTCGAAGAAGGCCGTCAGCGGCTCGGGGCCGTACTTCACGTTCTCGGTCTTGGCTTCGACGTCGTCGTCGGACAGCGCCTCGAGGGCGGCGGCCAGCTCGGCGAAGGCGGCCCGCATCCCGGCCACGAGCTCGCCCAAGGCGTCGGCCGGTGACTCCACGGCCGCCAGCCGGACGGGGTGCTCCATGGTGCGGCCGATGACGGCTGACCGGTCGTCGTACCAGCGACGCAGCTCACCGGCGAAGAAGCGGGGAAACTCGCCCAGGTGGGCCAGCACCTGGGCTGCCGACCACTCGCCGTCGGGCGCGTCGGTGAGCCGGGCGGGGTCGAACGCCCCGGCCTCGGCCAGCAGGGCTTCGTCGAGTCGGGCGTTCTCCACTCGAACCTCGTCGGCGCTCATGCTTTGTCCTCCACCATGAGGTTGCGGCAGGCGCCGATCCCTTCCACGGCGGTCTCCAGGACCTGCCCGGGGGCCAGGAAGACCTTGGGGTCGCGGCCGGCGCCGACCCCGCCGGGGGTGCCGGTGGCGATGAGGTCGCCGGGCCGCAGCGTCGTGAACTGCGACACGTAGGCGACGACGGCCGCCGGCTTGAACAGCAGGTCGCCGGTGCGGCCGGTCTGCATGGTCTCGCCGTCGACCCGGCACGTCACCTCGAGGTCCACGGTGCCCGTTGCTTTCGGATCGCCGAGCTCGTCGCCGGTGACGACGAACGGACCGACCGGCGTCGAGGCCTCGAAGTTCTTGCCCTGGTCCCACTGCATGGTGCGCCACTGCCAGTCCCGCATCGAGATGTCGTTGACGACCGTGTAGCCGGCGATGCAGGCCGCGGCGCCGGCTTCGTCAACGTGGCGGGCGGCGCGGCCGATGACGACGCCGAGCTCCACCTCCCAGTCGACCTCCTGGGAGACCGACGGGATGACGAGGTCGTCGTAGGGCCCGGTCAGCGTGTCGGGGAACTTGATGAAGAGGGTCGGATGGTCGGGGAAGGGCCGGCCCATCTCCTCGATGTGGCTGCGGTAATTGAGCCCGACGCACACGACCTTCGGCGGCCGGACGGGTGGCGCCAGGGCGGCCTCGGTCAGGGACAGGCGCTCGCCGGTGCCGGCCGCCGCCGCCTCCCGCCAGCCCGGGTCGGCCAACAGCGTCGCGACGTCGGGGTAGGGCAGCACGACGAGCTCGTCACCGTCGTCGCGGGCGGCGGCGGTGGTGCTGTCGGGTCGCCGGATGGTGGCCAGGCGCATGATTCAGTGACCTCCTTGCCCGTCGACGAGAGGGGCGAGGGCGGGGGAGCG
>JAUZEX010000248.1 GCA_030838815.1 Actinomycetota bacterium | reverse complement strand
GCCCGGCGTCACCTACCGGCCGTTGCGGCAGATGACGGAGGCGGGGGAGTTCAACGAGGTCTTCTTCGACGAGGCCCGCACGCCGGCCGACATGGTGGTGGGCGAGGTCAACGGCGGCTGGAAGGTGGCCATGGCCACCCTCGGCTTCGAACGGGGCACGGCCTTCATGGCCATGCAGCTGGCCTTCGAGCGGGAGTGGCGCAACGTGGCCAACATCGCCCGCAAGAACGGCGCCGCCGACGATCCACAGGTCCGCGACCGGCTGGCCAAGGCCTACGCCGGGGTGCGGATCATGGCCTACAACGGGATGCGGATGCAGACGGCCCTGGCCCGGACCGGCGTGGTCGGGCCCGAGGCGTCGATCGGGAAGCTCTACTGGAGCACCTGGCACCGCAACCTCGGCGAGCTGGCCATGGACATCCTCGGCCCCGCCGGCCAGATCGTGCCCGCCGCCGGCGAGGGCGAGTACGTCCTCGACGACGTGCAGCGGTCGTACATGTTCAGCCGGTCGGAGACCATCTACGCCGGCTCCAGCGAGATCCAGCGCAACATCATCGGTGAGCGTGTCCTCGGACTGCCCCGTGAACCCAAGTGACGCGGGAACCCAAGTAAAGGAGCGGTTGTGAACTTCGCTTTCTCCGAGGAGCAGGAGGAACTGCGGCGGTCCGTCCGGCGGTTCCTCGACGACAAGTCGCCGGTGACCGAGGTCCGGCGCCTGATGGAGACCACCGAGGGCTATGACCCCAAGGTGTGGGCCCAGATGGGCAACGAGCTCGGCCTGCAGTCGCTCCACATCCCGGAGGCCTACGGCGGCCAGGGCTACTCCTTCGTGGAGCTCGTCGTGGTGCTGGAGGAGATGGGCCGGTCGCTCCTGTGCGCCCCCTACTTCGCCTCGGTGTGCCTGGCCGCCAACGCCATCCTCAACGCCGGGACCGAGGAGCAGAAGGCTGAGCTCCTGCCGGGGATCGCCTCGGGCGAGACGATCGCCACCCTCGCCTTCACCGAACCGTCGGGCAAGTGGGATGCCAACGGGATCACCATGGAGGCGGTGCCGTCTGATGGTGGGTCGGGCGGGTCGGGCGGCTACACGCTCGACGGGACGAAGATGTTCGTCCTCGACGGCCACACCGCGGGGCTCATCGTGGTGGCGGCCCGTTCGGCCGGCAGCGACGGCACCGAGGGCATCTCGTTCTTCACCGTCGACGGTGACGCCCCCGGTCTCACCCGGACGGCGCTGCCGACGATGGACCAGACCCGCAAGCAGGCCAAGCTGGAGTTCTCCGGCGTGAAGGCCTCGCTACTGGGCGAGGAGGGCGCAGGCTGGGCCGCGCTGTCGAAGACCCTCGACCAGGTGGCGGTGTGCCTGGCCGCCGAACAGGTCGGCGGGGCCCAGAAGTGCCTCGACATGTCGGTGGAGTACGCCAAGGTCCGCATCCAGTTCGGCCGGCCGATCGGCTCCTTCCAGGCCATCAAGCACAAGTGCGCCGACATGCTGCTCGAGGTCGAGTCCTCGAAGTCGGCGGCGTACTACGCCGGCTGGGCGGCGGCCGAGGACAACGACGAGCTGCCGGTGGTCGCCTCGCTGGCCAAGTCGTACTGCTCCGAGGCCTACTTCCATGCCGCGGCCGAGAACATCCAGATCCACGGCGGGATCGGCTTCACCTGGGAGCACGACGCCCACCTCTACTTCAAGCGGGCCAAGAGCTCCGAGATCCTCTTCGGCGACCCGACCTACCACCGGGAGCTGCTGGCCCAGCGCATCGGCATCTGACCGGCCGGCTCGTTTAGCCTGAGCCGCTTATGGCGGTGGTGCTCGGGGCGGTGGCGGTCGGGTTGGTGTTGCTCATCGCGGCGGTGGCGATCCTGCGGGAGAGCCACCGGCTGGCGTCGTTGCCGCCGCGGCCGACGTTCGACCCGGATGCGGCCCTGGACTGGGTCGTGCAGCACATCGCCGACGATGCCGCCGCCACGCTGACGGTGGACGAAGTCCGGGTCATCCTCGATTTGCAGCTCCAGTACTTCAAGGCCAAGGGCGTGTCGCAGAACGGGTCGAGCGCCCACCCGGTGGGGCCGGTGGTGATCGGCGGGTCGGAGACGGTCAGCTACATCCTGGAGCAGGCCGCGGCCAAGGGATCGGCGTTCACCGCCGAGCAGGTCCACGCCGTGGTCGAGACCCAGCTGGCCTACCTGCGGGCGATCGGAGCGGTCGGGTCGAAAGCGGACGACTTCGACGACGAGTAGGAAACTGAAGCGAATTCGTAACGCGCCTGCCCTTCGGACTTGCTATAAAAGTAGGTACCGAAGAAAGGAGGTGGTCCAGTTAATGCATAGTAAATCTGGGACCTCGGAGGTGCGCGGCCGCTAGGCCGTACAGGCTGGACCGCCTGGCGGAAAACCACCGCCGCACTGCAGCCGACCACCCGAGTGGGAATTGGTCCCGCCCACTGCTCTCGGGCCGGCCGTACAAAACAGCCAAAGTTTGGTTCGGGGGCCCTCCGGGGCCCCCGAACTATTGTGGCTGAAGTTATTCTGATGGCCGTGAGCAGGCCCACCCGCTTCGAGCACAACCAGTACGTCGGCGACAAGCGCAGCCGATTCGTCCACGATCTCGACGCCACCACCGACGCCTGCGCCATCGACGATCTCATGGCCTCGGAGCAGTTCGCCTCCTTCGGCCCCGACTGCCTCCCTGAGGCCCGCAACCGGGGCTACAAGCCCCACGGGCCATGCACCGGCGGGGCCGCCGGTCCGGTCGCGACGACCGCCGAGCCCGACAACATCTGACCCGCTTCGCGCCCGGACTGCCGTTCTCGAGTGCGCGATCCGACCGACGGAGTCGGCTCAAACGCGCATCCGAACTGGCCGAGAAGGGACCAGCGACGAGCCGCTCAGGAGGCAGCGAGGCCGCCGGGGAGGGCGTTGACGACGCCGTTGAAGCGGGCCTGGAAGGCGGCCTCGGAGAGCGCGGGCTCGCTCGGCGGGCCCTGGCCCGGGTCGGCGGGGAGGCCGGTGAGGCCGTCGACGGCGGGCACCGCGGCGGGTTCGACGAGGCGGTGAGCCCGCAGGGCCAGGACCAGCACCTCCTGCCCGGCGAGGGAGTCGAGGGCCAGGATGGTCTTACCGTCGAGGGCGGCCCTGGTCTCGTCGTCGAGGCGGGTGGTGGCCCGGCCGACCAGCTCGGCCCAGCCGCCGACTTGTACCTGGCCGGGGGCGGCGCTCTCGTCGGCCAGGGACAGCTCCCGGGCTCGCCGGTAGGCGGGCTTGAGCTCGACCACGGCGTCGGGGTCGGGCCGGAGCCAGAATCGGGTCGCGCCCTCCGGCGGCCCGCCGGCGGCGGGCTGCACCCGCAGGTCGATGACCTGCTCCCCGGCGAGCAGGGCGTCGATCACCGCCGCCGGGGCGGTCAGGGCCGGTACGGCAGCGTCAGGCACGAGGCGTCAGGATACCGAACGGGACACGGGCATCGGCGTCGTTGGGGCATCGGCGTCGTTGGGGCAACGGCGCCGGTGGTGCGGAGATCTCGGCACCGATCGTCCCGCTCAACCGGGACGAGCGGTTCCGAGAATCGGAACCCGGATGCAGGGACCGGCCGGGGGAGGCCGCCGGCTGTCCTTCCATCCGCTGCAATGGTCCCGGTGCGCCGCCGTGGGCGAGGATGCATCCGTGGGCGAGGACGCATCCGGTATGCACGAGACGTTCGACTCCGATGGCTTGCGGCTGGCGTCGCATCTGGCCCGTCCGCCCGGGTTCGCCCGGGTGCCGGGGCTCGTGCTGAGCCACGGATTCCCCACCGGCCCCCGGGGGGGTGACAGCTCGGCGTCGACGTACCCGGAGCTGGCGGAGCGGCTGGCCCGGGAGACGGGCTGGGCCGTACTGACCTTCAACTTCCGGGGGACGGGCGCCTCGGAGGGCGACTTCTCGCTCGACGGCTGGCTGTCGGATCTCAACCACGCCCTGACGTTGATGTCGGAGCGGAGCGATGTCGGAGGCGTATGGCTGGCCGGGTCGAGCACCGGCGGGTCGCTGTCGATCATCCTGGCCGCCGATGACGAGCGGGTCCGGGGGGTGGCGACGCTGGCCGCGCCGGCGTCGTTCTCGGACTGGGCCCTCCATCCTGACCGGCTCCTGGCCGATTCCCGGGCGCTGGGGATCATCCGGCATGCCGACTTCCCGCCCGACCCGGTCGCCTGGGGCCGGCGCTTCGCCGAGCTGTCACCACTGGAGGCGGCGACCCGGATCGCCCCCCGTCCGCTGCTGCTGATCCACGGCGAGGGCGACGAGGTCGTCCCGATCGCCGACGCCCGGGGCCTGTACGAGGCTGGCTTCGGCAACGCCGACCTGCGCACGGTGGCCGGCGCTGGCCACCGCCTCCGCCATGACCCGAGGGCGATCGCCACCCTGATCGGCTGGCTGACCCGCCAAAGCCCATAGCTGCTCGCGCCCCGGCGTGCCACGTACGGGCGGGTCCCGTGCCGGCCCGGCGACCCCGTGCGGGCCCGGCGACCCCGTGCGGGCCCGGCCACCCCGTCCGGGCGGGGGATCGTGCGGGCGGGGGATCGTGCGGGCGGGGGATCGTGCGGGCGGGCCGCGCCGTGCCGGCGATCGACCGGGGGGCGCAACCGGTTGGGCTGCGAGGGATATCCACGGCCGTGGATGCAGGTCTGGGGCAACCGGTTGCGCCGAGC